>CAZQVU010000020.1:0-11493 GCA_964596885.1 uncultured Planctomycetia bacterium | reverse complement strand
CATTAGAGGATTTAACCGAGGTCCTAAATTATAAACCCGAGATTTTAATAATCGGTAAAGGCGCTTCTGGTTGTATGAATGTCTCTGAGGAGATTAAGAAGGCATTAGAGCAAAGGGATATAAAAGTTATTGCTGAAAATACTGATAAGGCTTATAAGATATTTAATGAGAAAATCAAAGAGGGTATGGATGTAGTAGGTGCTTTTCACCTGACCTGCTAAAGGATGAAGGCAATGAGGTTCTTTAGGTTTAAGGACTCTTTATTTAGTTATCTTACTCTTGGATTTATAATCGGCGGATTAGTTGTATTTTTTGTAATTATCACATCTAAAGAGGATATTCCCAGAATATCTGAATACCAAAGACCTAAATATAAAGTTGAAAAGGTTATAGATGGCGATACCATAAGATTAGATAATGGTGATATCATAAGACTTATAGGCATTGATACGCCAGAACTCCACCATCATGAAATACCCGTCCAGGTTTTTGCTAAAGAAGCCTCTCAGTTTACAAGAGGGCTCTGTGAGGGATTTAATGTTTATCTGGAGTATGATAAGGAACGCCAGGGAAAATATGGCCGCACATTAGCCTATGTCTATTTAGAAGATGGTAGAATGGTTAATGAGGAGTTACTCAAACGGGGATATGCTTATGTATTAAGGAGATTCCCATTTAGTAAAAAGAAAGAATTTTTAGAATTGCAGAGAAGAGCCCGCTTAGAGAATAGAGGATTATGGTCACTAAACTTAAGTTATGGACGTTTAGCAAATATTGCTGTAAGGTTTGACAGATTAACAGAAGAAGGCAAGAGGAGATTTGATGAAATCTTAGATGAGATGCTGCTTAAATACAGCAAGGAAGAGATTGATGAAAGTGACTAATTCATAGAGGACTTTGAATGGATTTGAATAGAGAATTTTATAAGAGATTCGGATTTGTATTTATTGGTATAATTGCAGTTTTAGTTGTAGCCAGATATACTATTTTTTCAACGACTCCACCGTCAAACCTTTCAAGTAGATCATTTTCATATAAAAAAGCAGATAGAGTTATAAGTTGGAAAGATGCTGATAAATATATAGGTAGATATGTAACAGTCGAAGGCAAAATAGTAAGAACCTATAATTCAGGCAAGGCTTGTTTTTTAAACTTTCATCCTGATTATAAGAGATATTTTACTGCTGTAATCTTCAAATCTGATTTTGATAAATTTCCTGAGAATCCTGAAGAATACTATAAAGACAAAAAGGTACAGGTAATCGGCACAATAAAAGAATATAAAGGATCTCCAGAGATTATCTTAAATTCGCCGTCACAGATTAGAGTTTTAGAGTAAGATGAAAAAGGTTGTGGTATTTATATTAATCTTGCTTATAGGTTGTCCTTTAGTATATGCAGCTAAGGTAAGGGAACCGGCTGCAAGTGGCACTTTTTATCCTGAAGATGATAAGGTCCTAAAAAGGCAAATAGATAAGTTTTTAGATAAAGCCAAAGAGAAGAAAATCCAGGGTAAATTGGTGGCTCTCATCGTGCCTCATGCAGGATATATCTATTCTGGAGGTGTGGCTGCTTATGGATACAAACTCTTAAAAGGCAAGACATACGATACTGTCATCATAATAGGACCTTCGCATTATACCTATTTTAAGGGTATATCTATATATAATGGAGATTATTACAAAACCCCCTTAGGAAAGGTAGCCATAGATAAAGAGATAACTGATTATCTTTTGTCAAATGCTAAAAATTGTCTATTTTATGAGCCAGCCCATAAAAGAGAGCATTCTGTTGAGGTAGAGGTTCCGTTTTTACAGCGGATGCTTTCAGATTTTAAGATGGTTTCTGTAGTTGTAGGAGATATCTCATATCAAGATGCAGTTGCCTTCTCAGATGTATTATGCAGAGCCATAAAAAAACAAAACAAGAAGATACTAATTATAGCCAGTACTGATTTGTCTCACTATCATAATTATCATACAGCCATCAACTTGGATAATGAGACCATTAATACTATTTTGAGCCTGGAGCCAGTAAAATTAATGAGAAGATACAGGAATAAAGAAGTAGAACTCTGTGGACTTATGCCAGTAGTTATAACAGAGATAACCTCTAATAATTTAGGTGCAAGAGCACCGGCTGTTTTGTTAAAATATGCAAATTCAGGAGATGTGACTTTCTCAACCGAAAGGGTTGTAGGTTATGCAAGTATAGCTATCTTAAAAGACGAGGGAGGAGATGTTCTTATGTTAACAGATGCTGATAAAAAAAGGTTAATTGAGATTGCCAGGGAATCAATCAGGTTCTATTTAGAGAAAAAGAAACAACCGACATTTGATATTAAAGAGGGAAACCTTTTAGAGAAGAAGGGCGCCTTCGTTACTATAAAGATAGATAATAATTTAAGGGGATGTATAGGGCGCATTATAGCAGATGGTCCTCTATATCAGACGATAAGTGAAATGGCTATTCAGGCGGCATTTAACGATCCACGTTTTCCTCCATTAACTAAGGAGGAATTTAAAGATATTGAGATTGAGATATCAATTTTATCAAAACTTAAAAGGATCCATAATATAGATGAGATAGAGGTTGGAAGACACGGGATTTTGATAAAAAAAGGTTTTTATCAAGGTTTACTCCTTCCGCAGGTTGCTACCGAATATAATTGGGATAGAAACACCTTTTTAGAGCATACCTGTTATAAGGCTGGTTTAAGTAAGTATGCCTGGAAAGATGATGACACAGAGATTTATGTATTTAGTGCAGAGGTTTTTTCTGAAAGCAAGTTAAGATGAGCAGATTTTACAGTCCACCCCAAAACATAAAAGAAGACCGCATTATCTTAAAAGGGAAGGAGGCCCATCATATTTATAAGGTTATGAGGTTAAGAGTCAGTGATGAAGTTGTAGTCTTTGATGGAAGCCAAAAAGAATATACTGGCAGAATTATTAAGGCAGAAGATAAGCAGGTGGTAGTTAAAATAGATAAGATTAAGAAGGTGCCATCAGGTAGACAAATAAATCTCTCCCTTGCAGTAGGTCTACCTAAATCAAAAAAGATGGATTTAATTGTTCAGAAATGTACTGAGTTAGGCGTAAGAGAGATTATTCCTTTAAAGACAAAGAGGAGTTTAATTTCGTTGGATGAGGCTAAAACAAAAGATAGAGTCAGAAGATGGAAGGAGATAGCCAAAGAGGCTTCTAAGCAATGTCAAAGGGTCAAAATACCTGAGGTAGCAAATTTATCTAATTATAATGATATAATCAAAAAAGCGAAGGATTATGATTATGCTATTATGGCCTGTTTTTCTGATGAGGCTGAAGATTTATCTACCATATTTAAAAAGAATAAAATAGAGCCATATCATAATATGCTTATATTAATAGGGCCTGAGGGTGGTTTCAGCCAGGATGAGATAAAAGAAGCCAAAGAAAGAGGCATAATCCTTGCTTCTTTAGGCGAGAGAATATTAAGAACTGAGACGGCTTCAATTTATGTCTGTTCAATTTTAAATTTTATTCTTGGGAGTAAAAATGAATAGGTGTCTTTTTAAGACCTTAGGATGCAAGACTAATCAATACGAAACTCAATTATTAAGGGAGCAATTTTTGGAAAATGGGTTTTCTGAGGTTGATGATGTAAATGAAGCCGACCTCTTTATAATAAATACTTGTACTGTAACTTCAAATAGTGATAAGAAGTCAGAGAGGTTAATAAGGTCATTGATTAGAAAAAATCCAAAAGCCAGGGTTATAGTTACTGGCTGTTGTGTAGATAATCCTTATAGCAGAGTGAAAGATATAAAAGATGTAGATTTATTTATTGCCAATAAGGATAAAGACAAGATTATATCATATATTAAAGATGATTATGTAAATTCAATCGATACAATAAAGAATTTTTCGATAAGAGATAGAGCCTTTGTTAAGATTCAGGATGGATGTAATAACTTTTGCTCTTATTGCATTATACCGTATACCCGAGGAAAGCCGGTTAGTAGAGATTTAAAAAAGATAGAGGAGGAAGTTAGAAACTTGACTAAATCAGGCTATAAGGAGATTGTTTTAACTGGAATCCATATAGGTTTATATGGATATGACTTAGGAACAAATCTATTAGAATTAATTGATAGGTTAATATCTATACGAGATTTGGCAAGATTAAGACTGAGTTCAATTGACCCTAATGAGATTGATAGATCCTTAATAGAAAGAATGAAAGATTCTGATAAGATATGTAGACACCTCCATATTTCAATTCAATCAGGAGATGATAGGATATTAAAAAGGATGAGGAGGAGATATAAGGCAAAATTTTTATATAAATTACTTGATTATTTAAAGAAAGAGATACCAGAGATTGGCATATCTTCAGATTTTATGATTGGTTTTCCAGGTGAATCTGATAAAAATTTTAAAAATACACTTTCATTAGTTAAAAGATATGATTTTGTTAAAACCCATATATTCACATATAGCGATAGAGAGAAGACAGAGTCATATAATTTTAAGAATAAGTTATCAGAGGATATAAAAAGAGAAAGAGCCGAAATATTAAAAGAGGAGTCATTGAAATCTTCTATGAGGTTTAAAAAGAGTTTTCTTAGCAAGAGATTAAATGTTTTAGTTGAAAGTCGGAAAGATAAACAGTCCTATCTATTAGGTGGTTATACTGATAACTACATCAGGACATTAATCTTAGATGCCAATATTAATCACATAAATTCTATTATTCCTGCCAGAATTATCCAAATAGAAGAAAATAATACCTATTCTAAGATTCAAAACTGAAAAATTTCCTTAATCTTGTCAATTTTAGCCCAAATTAGGCTATATTCTGCCCAATTGGGCTTTCTTGACAAAATAGAAGTTATGTGGTATATTTTCATTACTTAAAGCAAGATATTTAGTATGGATATACTGAAAATAGCACTCAGTTATATAAATTGGATAGATGTATTTGTTGTAATTTGTTTAATTAGAACAAGTTACATAGGATATACTCGCGGTTTCTCCACTGAAGTTCCCCGCTTTTTAAGCCTTTTTGGGGTTATTGTCCTAACCTATTTATATTACAATAAGTTAGGGCAATTTTTATCTGATAAGACGCTACTTAATACAGATGTAGCTAGAAATATTGCCTTTATAATATTGGTTATAGGTACTGCTATCTTTTTCAAGATTATATGTATTTTAATAAGGATGGTGCTTAAGGTTTCAGGGCCACACCTTTTTGAAGTAATAGGAGGCGTTATAATAGGTATTATGAGAGGTTTTTTATTGGCTTCCTTGATTTTAACCTCTTTACAATTTTTAGGCATAAGTTATTTTAAAAAAAGCATTTATGAGGATTCTTACCTGGGAGGAAAAGTGGCCAATTTATCACCAAAGACCTTTGAGTATTTTTCAAAACTCATAAAGCGATAGGCTATTATGTCCTATAGGAAAAAGATTGTTATAGATTGTGATCCTGGTATTGATGATGCTCTGGCTTTGATGTTAGCCTTATCTAAAGAAGATATTGATTTAAAAGCAGTTACAGCGATCTTTGGCAATGTAGATGTGGATAAAGCATTTGAGAATATAATGAAGGTGATGTCTTTATGTAAGATTAAAGATATACCCCCCATAGCAAAAGGAGCAGATGTTTCTTTAAGTGGAGCACCTTATAGACCCCGTTTTGTTCATGGGGTAGATGGTCTTGGAAATACTAATTTAAAAGTGCCTGAAATAGACTTAAAACCAGAAGATGCAACTGAGTTAATAAAGAGGGTGTTTAGAAAAGATGAGATTGATACTTTGGTTACTCTGGGTCCTTTGACAAATATTGCAAAAGTTTTGGTTGAGGAGCCGGCAATAAAGGAGGATATCAAGCAGATAGTCTTAATGGGTGGAGTGGTCTATGCAAAAGGTAACGCAACAGACTCTGCTGAATTTAATATATATCAAGATGCTGAAGCTGCCAAGATTGTTATAAATAGTAAGATACCAATAAAATTGGTAAGTTTAGATTCAACGAGGAAGATATTATATACAAAGAAGGTCTTAGAAAGAATAAAACATAAAAAAGGTTCGCAACTTTCTGAATTTATTCATAAGATGTTCAATTTTGCGTTAGATTATCATAGGAAATACAGAAAAAGAGATGGTATATATCTTCCTGATGTATTAGCCATGTGTATAGTTTTGGATGAGAATTTAGGTGAGTTTAAAGATTTGAGTCTTGATGTTGATATTGAAAATGATATAGGAAAGGTTTTTATCAATTTAAAGGCTGAAAATAATATAGAGTTTTTGGAGGATGTAGATATTAATAAAGCAATAGATATCTTTGTGGATGGCATCAACAAAATGATTGGATAAAAAGCGAAGGCATATTGAATGGGGCTTAAAAATATAATTAAAGAGGTAGTTTTTTATGGCTGGTTATATCCCTCAGAATGTTTTAGATGAGATAAGACAGAAAGTAGATATAGTAAGCGTTATATCTGAATATTTACCACTTAAAAAGTCTGGTAGTAATTTTAGAGCCCTATGTCCTTTTCATAGTGAGAAGACACCTTCTTTTATGGTTTCTCCTACTAAACAGATATATCATTGTTTTGGGTGTGGTGAGGGAGGCAATGTATTTAATTTTGTTATGAAATACGAACATCTGGACTTTCCTGATGCTGTCAGAAAGATTGCTAATAAAGTAGGTGTAAGAATACCTGAGACTTATTACCCAGATAAAAGGAAAGAATCTCTATTTAATCAATTATATAAAATCAATCAAGAGGCTTTAAGATTTTATAATTCTTACTTGATAAATTCTGATGAGGCTAAAAAGGCAAGGGACTATTTAAGAGATAGAGGTTTTGATAGTAAGACAATTGATAGTTTCAGATTAGGTTATGCTCCAGGCAAGTGGGGTGCACTTTTCAACTATTTAAAAAAGAAAGGTTATGCATCAGAATTGATAGAAAAGGCAGGTCTAATTACTCATAAGAAGGGTGCTAATTACTATGATTTGTTTAGGGATAGGTTAATATTTCCAATCAATAATACCTATGATAAAGTAATTGGTTTTGGTGCGAGGACATTGTCGGAGGATAAATTACCCAAATATATAAATACACCAGAGACCCCAATTTTTAGCAAAAGGAAGAATCTTTATGGATTAAATCTGGCTAAACGAGATATTGTAAGCAAAGATGTAGTTATTATAGTTGAAGGTTTTACTGATTGTATAAGGGCTCATCTTAATAATATTAAAGAAACGGTAGCGTCATTAGGAACAGCCCTAACTATTGAGCAGATAAGAACCCTTAAGAGATATACTAAAAATGTAGTTTTGGTCTATGATGCGGATCAAGCAGGTGAATTGGCAAGTTTAAGGGGTCTTGATCTGTTAGTAGCAGAGGATATAATTCCAAAGATTGTATCATTGCCTCAAAATTATGACCCAGATAGATATATTCAGGAATTTGGTCCTGATGAGTTCAGAGATTTAATAAAGAAAGCCTCCAATCTATTTGACTACAAGATTAATCTTCTTTCTTCTAAATATGATATAAAAAAACCAGAGGCGAAAGCAAAGATTGCAGTTGAATTTTTACCAACCTTAAGCAAGATAAATAACGCTGTTTTAAAATCGGCTTACGCTAAAAGATTGGCTGAAAGGTTGGAAGTTGATGAGGAAAGTATCTTGAGTGAATTAAGCAAATATAAAGAGATTGATTATAGTGATTATGATAATAAGGCTGATATATCTAAAGATATCGAGATGGATATGGCAGAAAGATTATTATTGATTCTGATGATTGAGAACAATAATCTAATTGATCAAGTAAAAGAAAGTTTGGATCCTGATGATTTCAGCAGTTTTTATGCCAGAAAGATAGTAAATGAAATATATAGAATAAGACAGGACAATCAGGAGGTTAATCCATCAAAGTTGATGGATAGATTTAATGATGAGAATATAATAAGAGTAATTTCATTAATTTTATTAGATATTCCTGAAATGAAAGATATTAATAAAAATTTAGTTGATTGCATTAAGACTATAAAGAGAAGAAATATTGAAAAAAGATTAAAACAACTTCAGTTGGAACTTAAGGTTGCTCCGGATAAAAAGATAGAATCACATATGAGAGAAATTACTAATTTACTTAAAAAGCAAAAAGAATTAATGGCTAAAACATAAAAATAGTGGATTTATAATAATGGCTAAGCGAAAAAACTCTACAATTCATAATAAAACAATGGAGAGACTTATCTCTTTGGGTAAGGAAAAGGGGTATTTGACCTATGAAGAGGTCAATGAGATTCTTCCTGAAGATGTAGTATCTTCTGAGGAAATAGATGAATTGTTTACTGCCTTAGGTGAAGAAGACATTCAAATTGTTGACTCTGAGGGCGCCAAAGAGATAGAGGAAGAGATAGCTCGGCAGAGAGAAGAAGATAAAAAGGGTAGAAGGCCTACGACTTTACCTCGGCTTCCCCACCTTGAAGATCCTGTCAGGATGTATCTGAGAGAGATGGGGCAAATTTCATTATTAAGCCGGGAGGATGAAATTAGGTTGGCTGAAAAGATTGAAAATGCGGCGGAGAGGTTTAAAGAGGTTATATTCAATGTGAACTTGTCCAAAAAAGAAGTCCTTGATGTGGCTAATAGGATTTTAAGAAAAGAGGTTAATCCGGAGGAATTCCTTGATTGTATTGGTGATGTAAAATCGGCTAAATTTTATAAAAAGTTGGAGACCTTAACTCGTAGATTAAGAACTACTAAGAAAGAGGAAAGAGTACCTCAAATACTGCAAGAATTTAATATAAATATAGGTTTTGTAGAGGATATAGCCAATAAGTTAAAATTTATTATCTCTGAACTTGGAAGGATTGAAAGTAAGATTAAGCGCAGAGGAAAAAGGATATCTAAGAAAAGTAAGAAGGAATTGCTCCAACTTAAGAGAGAAAGAAGAAGACTTATTAAAGAATTAGGTGAAAGATACGAGAGCGTTAAAGATAAACTTAAGGTTATAAAGAGACGGGAGAAGGAGTATAATGCAGCAAAGAGGGAGATGATTGCGGCTAATTTAAGATTGGTTGTCAGCATTGCCAAGAAGTATACAAATAGAGGCCTCTCTTTTTTAGACCTTATTCAGGAAGGAAATATTGGTTTGATAAAAGCAGTAGAGAAGTTTGATTATCATAAAGGTTATAAATTTTCAACTTATGCTACTTGGTGGATAAGGCAGGCTATAACCAGAGCCATTGCTGATCAAGCAAGAACTATTCGGATACCGGTTCATATGACAGAGACTATAAATAAACTGATTAGAGTATCACGATATTTAGTTCAGCGCAATGGAAAAGAGCCTACTGCTGAAGAATTGGCTCAAGAGATGAAGATGCCAGTCGAAAAGGTAAGAGGTATATTAAAGATTGCTCAACAACCTATTTCTTTAGAGACACCTATTGGCGATGAGGGAGATACTCATTTCGGTGATTTTATAGAGGACAAGGGGGCTATTTCACCGGCTTCGGCTACGGCTCAAACTATGTTGAAAGAACAGATGGATAAGGTGCTTGATACCTTGACAGAGCGAGAAAGACAAGTGCTTGAACTTCGTTTTGGCATAAAGGATGGTAATCCCCGAACATTGGAAGAGGTCGGCACTATCTTTAATGTAACCCGAGAAAGAGTAAGGCAGATTGAAGCGAAGGCTTTGAGGAAATTACGACATCCAACGAGAAGTAGAAAACTTAAAAATTTCTCAGAGATGATAAATTATTAAAGAGGTCTCTTAAAGATTTGGTGCTTTTTAAGCTAAACTTCATATTTAAGGGTTTAAAAATAACAAACCTTATTAGGTAGGGCTAATTGTAAATCTACAATGGTAGTCTTTATAAAGGAATAGGTTAGCATTATTAGCAAAATCAAACTGAGGATTATATATAACCACTTCTTATTATAAAATTGAGATATTTTTTTGAATACCCAGGTTATAGTATAAGCCGAGATTATCAAAAATGCAGGCACTGTTGGAAGGATATAACGGCTTTGGAAATTTCCATAGGTGATAAAAATAGGCATCATCCAGAAGATAGCAATAAATAAAGGTAGAGTTTTAGATTTTAAATCTCTTACCAAAAAGATACCTAAGAAGGCAATGAAATAAAAAGGTGATAGTTCAATAATCCTTCTTATATAGAAATACCAAGGTTCGTCTTTGAATATTCCTATCTTCCATCCTACCACAGGAATATACTTTAAATTAAGCATATTTGCTACTCCTTGCAACATATAAGGTTGGGCAAATAGGATAGTAAGACCTCCAAGTATCAAAATAGGCACAATAGATTTTTTAAAGACGCTGAGGGTAGAAGTAATAGTCTGTTTTTTTGTCTTATGGCGGATAAGATAAACAATTCCCGCAGTTATAAGGAGCAATATAGATATATATAAAAAAAATAGATAGAAATTTAATTTTATTTCTCTATGAGCTGTTAGTATCGCGGCAAAGAAATTAGAACCATATATATTAAAATTCCAGAATAGCCAAGGGACGAATAAAACAAAACTTACCAGGGGCCAGAACCAGAAATATTTTGATTTGAATACCTCCCTGTCATATATGAAAGCATAGGTGAATCCAATAGGAAATACTATAAAGGCTGGATATTTAGTTAAGATAGCAATTCCTGTTGTAAGGCCGGCCCAAATAAAGTAGTTCTGCTTTCTATTAATGATGGCTTTCATCAAGAAATATAGAGATGCCCAGATGAAGGCTGTCATAGTTGTCTCCATCCATATCTTTTCAGAACATAACCAATGTATGGGGTCTATCGTAATTAGTAATGATGCCAGTAGGGCTACATTCTTATTAAAAAACTCTATTCCAATTGTTAAACTTATTATTATGATAACCAACCCAAAGACTAATGAAACTATGAAGGCAGATAGATAAGAAGGATTTAATATATAATATGATAAGGATATTAAATAGCAATAGACTGGAGGGTGTTTGAAAAGAGGCATATTTAAATAATTAGGCAGCGGGCGTCCTCTATTTGTGCAATATTCATATACTGCTTTTGAGTTGTAGTTGAAGGGATTTTTATTGAGCTGGAGGCCCATTTGTGTATATAGGCTTTCATCAAATGTATAATTATGTGGGTTAGTAAATCCAATCCAACGGCTATAAATAGCAATAAGGAGGATTAAAATAAATATCGTAAAAGTTCTATATTTTGTGTCTTCTTCCATATTCTATTTAGTTATTTGCATTTTGTTCATATATTTTTTCTTATAATAATACCTTAAAACAAGGAGGTCAAGAGTATTTTTTGAGGGCTATCCCGAATTTGTTGCTAAAGGGATAGTCCTTGATTACACAGATTATTAAAAGATTACACAGATTTTCCGTCAATATTTAATCTGTGTAATCTGGTTTTTTAATCGGTGTAATCAGAAACTTTCCTTAGTAAAAATAGAAAAACAAAAATT
>CAZQVU010000019.1:0-11622 GCA_964596885.1 uncultured Planctomycetia bacterium | reverse complement strand
CAGGACATTTTTAAATTGGTAAAAACAGGACATTTTTATTTTGGCTTGACATTCAGGACTTGACTGCTTGACAAGATGAGTTCTTCGTATATAATATAAAAACAGATTCACATTTTTAAAATAAATATATAACGAGGTAACCTAAGAAAGGAGCTGATAATGAAAAAGGCGCTATTTTTAGGAGCAATGGTTACCTTCGGAATAGTTACTCTATCCTTTGCACAGGGGAAGGATTCAGATGACCCCACAGGAATTCCTGAGTGGCTTAAGCGCACAAATTACGGTATAAGCATTGAGACTGACCAGAAGCCCCGTGTATATATTGAGACAGTTCAGCCCCTGTATCAAGATTATGATAAAGAGAATACCATATTTACTCACGGCAGGATGACTTTTCAGGATGAGCGGGGTACTTATAGTTTGGGACTTGGTTACCGACGTTTACTTTCTGAGGAACTCTTAGGTGGTGTTAATGCCTTTTTTGACTTCCAGGATTTGAATAAACATTACCGCGCCGGCTTTGGTCTGGAGGCGATTGGCAAGAGATTAGAAGGAAGACTGAATACCTATTTTGGGCTTTCTCCTGAACGGACAATCTGGGAAACTACCACCGCTGCTCAATATGAAGAAGCAGTGGATGGTTTTGATCTGGAAGTCGGTGGTCCTATTCCTTATCTTCCCTGGCTTAAACTCTTTGGCAGTTACTATTTTTATGATTATGACAAGTTTAGCGATATGGAGGGCTGGAAGATAAGAGGCGAGATTAAACCTTTTGAATGCCTCACTGTTAATTTAGAAACCTATGATGACAATAAAGGAGATGAGGAATATCGAATAGATACAAGAATCAACCTTGCCTTTGATAACTTTACCTCAAAGAGCATTCTGACTGCTTTTAAACCATCGGATGAGCCTTATCCAGAAACTGATCTAAGAGAGCGCACTTTAGACAGAGTAGAGAGGAATTTCAATATTCAAGTAGAGAAGTGGATAGAGACAAAGACAGGTAGTGTAACTGTTGAGATTAAACGAGGTAATTAAAGGAGGAGTTATGTTTAGGAGAGAGTTTTTAACTATTCTGGTTATTTGTTTGGCGGTGTTATTATTTGCGGGTGAACTTTATGCTCAGCCTAATCCTGCTTTCTATGGAGATGCAGGAGCTGAGGTAGATGGAACATATATAGTAACTATAAAAAAAATAGAAATATCACAAGATGGAACTACTTGGGTTATTTTAGGAGAAAAGGAATGCTCTTTTAATATTGCTTCAGGAGATGTTGGTGCTTCAATTGGTAATTATATATCTAACTCTTCTGTTCCTATAGGAACATATACAAAATTAAGGATTACCCAATCAAGGATGATAACCATAAAGGGCAGAAGCGGTAATGTAGGAGGTAATTATTATTATACTACTACCTCTGCAGGGCAGGCTAACGGCTTTTATAAAGCCGGGTCTGTCGCTACAGGGGGGTGGCCACCTGCTGACTATGAGGCTGTCTTATTTCAGGTTCCTGCAGATGCCCAGGGTCAAGCCGGAGAAACATTAGAGATTTCCGGTGATAATATGATAATCACAAAGGATTTAAGCAGTAATCCCATAGTTATCCGTAAAGGACAGACTAAAACAATGATGATAAGTTTTAATACCCAAAATATGATTGGCTTTGAGGCTGCAGGCCCTGTCGATTATGTCTTTTATCCTATGGCTCCCCAGCAAACTTACTCTGAGGAATAGCAAGGCTGAAGAGGTAATCTTCTTCAACTTATTATTAAGCCACTTTGTTTTATTTAGTTTAGAGAGAGATTATATCAGGTTATGATGTGTTTTTATTTTTCATAAGAATTATTAATATAACGATTCTATTTAGTCACAGGTTGATATTGCTAAAATGGACTATCGTAAACATTATTGATATTAGTCGGCTTATAAAGCATAAGTATGATTTTGTTTAATAATATTTTGCCTATCTGTCTATCATTGATTTAGTTTTTCAGTGAGGTTTTGTTTTTACAATATATTACTGTTTTTTTAAATCTCTAAAAAGACGCTTTTTAATTTTAAAAAATTCTCAAGATGTATTTTTTTATTCTTTTTAATCCTTCGGGATGAGATATTTTTAACCTAAATTGTCTTGCTATAACATTTGATATATGTTACAATAATTTCCTTATAAAAAAATGAATTAATATTTGTTAATCAAGAAAGGAGTAGTTATAATGGCAGATGGTAAAACTAAAAATATCATCTTCTTATCCCATGCAAGTTGTGGTAAAACCTCTCTGGCAGAAGCCATCCTATATAATACTAAGGTGAGTTCAAGGGTAGGTTCAGTAGATGAGGGTACAAGTATAAGTGATTACCGTCCTGATGAAAAAGAAAGAAAGATTTCAATCAACACCTCCATACTTCATACCACTTATAAGGATATTAAAATTAATATATTAGATACCCCTGGATATGCTGATTTTATAGGAGAGGTTATATCAAGTATATATGTAGCAGATGCAGGGGTATTATGTATCTGCGGAGTTCAGGGCATTGAAGTGGGTACAGAGCGTATGTATAATATGTTAGAAGAAAGAAATATTCCCTATATCCTTTTTATCAATAAATTAGATAAAGAAAATTCTGATTTTTTCAAAACCCTTGATGTTATAAAAGAATCTTTTGGTAAAAAATGTATTCCCTTTCAGTATCCTAAAGGAAAAGAAGCCTCTTTTGAAGGTGGAATTGATTTAATTTCAGCAGATGGTATTGGTGATTTGCCAGATGAGGATAAACAAAAGGCAAATAAGATGAGAGAAGAGATTATTGAAGCAGCTGCAGAAACCGATGATTTCCTAACTGAAAAATATTTAGAAGGACAAGAGCTAACTCAGGATGAGATAAAGTCAGCGCTTAAGAAAGCAATTTTAAATAAAAAGATTATACCTGTATTGTGTGGTGCTGCAGTAAAAAATGAAACTGTAAATTATCTTCTCGATGTAATCAGAGACTACTTACCTTCTTCAGATGAATTAACTCCAATAGAGGCCAATAAGCCAAATAGTGAAGAAAAGGTTATGGTTGAAAGAAAGAAAGATGCTCCTTTTTCAGCCCTGGTTTTTAAGACTATATCCGATCCTTATGTAGGAAAACTTACTATATTTAGAGTATATTCGGGTAGTCTTTCAGCCGATACGGGCTTTTTTAACTCATCAAAAGGTGAGAGAGAAAGGATTGGCAAACTATTTACTATAATCGGAAAGGAACAAAAGCAGGTTGATAGAGCAGAAGAAGGAGACATTGTGGCAGTGGCTAAATTGAAAAACACTGAGACTTCAGATACCTTATGCGATGAAAAGAATCCTGTTATTTTCAATCCAATTAAATTTCCAGAACCAGTAATATCTTTTTCTGTTACACCTAAATCCCGCTCAGATGAGGAGAAGATATCAGAGGCTTTACATAAATTAGCCATTGAAGACCCTACCCTTAAGATATCTAGAGATCAACAAACCAAAGAGTTAATTATCTCAGGTATGGGTGATTTACATATTGATGTTATAGTAAAACGCCTCAAGACAAATTATGGAGTGGATGTAACTGTAGGAACACCAAAGGTTGCCTATAAAGAGACCATTACTTCTAAGGCTAAAGCTCAGGGTAAGTATAAGAGGCAAACTGGTGGAAGAGGGCAGTACGGAGATGTCCATATTGAAGTTGAACCTCTTGAAAGGGGTAAAGGTTTTGAATTTGTAGATAAGATTGTAGGTGGTGCCATACCTAAAAACTACATTCCGGCAGTTGAAAAGGGGATAAGAAATGCTATGTCAGAGGGGATTATAACCAATAATCCTATGGTAGATGTTAAGGTTACTTTATATGATGGTTCATTCCATAGTGTAGATTCATCAGATATAGCCTTCCAGATAGCAGGAGCTATGGCTATACGTAAAGCAGTCCTTGAGGCAAATCCGATTTTGCTTGAACCCATAATGGAGGTAGATATAACTGTGCCTGAGGAATATATGGGTCAGGTGAGCGGGGATATAAGTTCAAGGCGAGGTAAAATTTTAGGTATGGACCATAAAGGTAATTTCGAGGTAGTAAAAGCCCTTATTCCTTTAGCCGAAATGTTTAAATATGCAACAGAATTAAGATCTATGACTCAGGGTAAAGGCACTTATTCTATGAAGTTTTCAACCTATGAACCAGTTCCTCAGAAATTAGCCCAATCTATTATTGAAAAGTCCAAAAGAGACACAAAAGAGGAAGAAAATCAATAAAAGATTAAAGTAACTTGAAAGTAAATCTTTGCCCCAAAGCACAGAAAGCCAGGGCTGTAAAGTTGTGGATGAATGTATATCAAAAGACCCGAAGGGCATACCCCCACAACCACGGGTTCGGGGTTTACAAGCCCTTCTTTTTATGATATAATCACAAAAAAAGGAGGGCTTTTCTATGTCTGGACATTCCAAATGGGCTGGTATAAAACACAAGAAGGCTTTAGTTGATGCCAAAAAAGGGAAACTCTTCTCAAAACTCATAAAAGAGATTACAATAGCCGCTCGTCAGGGTGGCGGTGACATAAATTCAAATGTGCGCTTAAGACAAGCCATCCAGAAGGCAAAAGAAGCCAATATTCCTTCAGAGACTATAGATAAGGCTATAAAAAGAGGCACTGGAGAACTACCTGGAGTTACATATGAGACTGTAATTTATGAGGGTTATTCGCCAGGAGGGATTGCTTTGTTGGTTGAGGCGGCTACAGATAATAAAAATAGGACCTCTAGTGAAATCCGAAGAATCTTCTCCAATTATGGTGGTCATCTTGCTGGCTCAGGTTCTGTAAGTTGGCAGTTCAATAAGAAAGGAATAATTCTAATTGAAGCAAGTCAGATAAATGAAGATAAAATTATGCAGATTGCCTTAGATGAAGGAGCAGAGGATTTAACTACAGAGGGAGACCATTATCAGATTATTACCTCAACTGGAAATTTTGAGCAAGTTAAAAAGGCAATTGAAGAGAAAGGTATTAAAATTGCATCTTCTGAGATTACTATGGTGCCCAAATCTTATGTTAAAGTAGATGGTCATCTTGCTGAGAAAGTTTTAGCTTTGGTAAATGCCTTAGATGACCATGATGATGTTCAGCAGGTCTATGCCAATTTTGATATACCGGATGAAATCTTACAGAAAAGTCTTTAGGATAGATTAATGCGTATTATTGGGGTTGACCCTGGTCTAAGGTGTACTGGTTTTGGGATAATTGAACATAAGGATAACCAAACCAGAGTTATCACTGCTGGAGTAGTTAAGACTTCGTCTAAAGAATCAATTGAGAATAGGCTAAACAAGATATACTCCCATACTCTAGATATAATTTTAGAGCATAAACCCAAACTTTTAGTGCTGGAGAAGTTATATTCACATTATAAGCATCCAACTACAGCCATATCCTTAGGATATGCCAGAGGAGTTGTTTGTCTTGCCTGTGGTCAGGCAAAGATACCTGTTAAGAGTTATTCGGCAAAAAGGATAAAGAAGGCTATTACCGGAAAAGGGAATGCCTCCAAATATCAAATACAACATATGATTCAACGTCTTTTAAGATTAGATAAATTACCTTCACCTTTTGATGTATCAGATGCCTTAGCCTTGGCTTTAGGTTATTTATATCTTAACAAGAGGGAAATTATATAAGGTGATTTCACGCATTAAAGGTCAAATAAAACAAAGGAGACAAAACAGCTTACTTATTGATGTAGGTGGTATCTGTTATGAGATATTAATTCCTGTCTCAATTATGGAGACCATTAAGGCCCAGCATAAGGAAGGAGATAACTCTGTAGAATTAATTACCTATTATTATCATCAAATAGAACCTTCTCGCTCTATACCAGTTATGATAGGTTTTACGAATGAAATAGAACGTGAATTTTTTATCCAGTTTATAAGTGTTTCTGGTATAGGTCCTAAGGCTGCTGTAAGGGCCTTAACGCTGCCAATTTCAGTTATTGCAGAAGCCATAGATACAAATAATCACACTTTATTAGAAACACTCCCGGGCATAGGTAAACAGCGTGCTCGTGAAATAATTGCTAAACTTCAGGGTAAGGTGGGCAAGTTTGGCCTTATTCGTGACAGAGATAGAGTAACCACAAGAGGGCAGATAGATGAAGATATTCAGAAGGAGGTTTTAGAGGTTTTATCTCAACTTCAGTACAAAAAACAAGAGGCGCAAATGATGTTACAGGAGGCTTTAAAGAATAACCCGAATTTAAATACGGCTGAAGATATTCTAAATGAGATTTACAAACAACGGGCAAAGATAACTAAGTAAAAATAAAAGATGATGAATAAGGAAAAGAATGGGAAACTAAAAGACTCACGCATCTTGATGACAAATCAAGAGACAGAAGAAGATTTAATTGTAAATATATCCCTGAGGCCTAAAGATTTTTCTGAATTTATCGGCCAGAAGAAAGTGGTTGATAATCTTCTAATATCTCTTTCGGCCGCTAAAAAAAGGAATGAACCCCTGGAACATCTCTTTTTCTCAGGACCTCCTGGCTTGGGAAAGACTACCCTTGCTCATATTATTGCTCATGAATTAGATGTCAAGATTACTGCAACCAGTGGTCCGGCCATAGAACGTCCCGGAGACTTAATAGGAATTTTAACTAATTTAGAGGAGGGTGATATTTTATTTATAGACGAGATACATCGATTATCAAAAGCCGTTGAAGAATTCTTATATCCCGCTATGGAAAACTTCCAGATAGATTTTGTAATAGATAAAGGTCCTTATGCCAAAACCATAAAATTTAATCTCAAACCTTTTACCTTTATAGGGGCTACCACAAGAGCCGGACTTCTTACGGCTGCCTTAAGGAGTAGATTTGGTATGTTTCATCATTTAGATTATTATTCACCAGAGGAATTGATTGAAGTAATCAGACGTTCGGCAAAGATCTTAAATGTTCCCCTTAATGATGAGGGTGCGATGGAGATTGCCCGTCGTTCACGAGGAACACCCAGAGTGGCAAATAGGTTACTTAGAAGGGTAAGAGATTATGCCGAGATAAAAGAAAGGGGTAAAGAGGTAGATAAAGAAATAGCGGATAAGGCTCTCACTATGCAGGGTGTAGATGATAAGGGCCTTGATAGATTAGATAGGAAGGTTCTTAAAACTATTCTTGAGACTTACCAAGGAGGTCCTGTAGGGATTGATTCCTTGGCTGCTACCTTAAACGAAGAAAAGAGTATTATAACTGATATAGTTGAACCATTTTTGCTTAAAATTGGCTTCTTAAAAAGAACCCCGAGGGGCAGGGTGGCTACAGAAAAGGCCTACGAGCATTTTAAGGTTATGACTAAAACAAGAGGTCAGAAGGAACTATTTGACTGATTATGAAGATATTAGTTCATACTTGCTGTGGACCATGCCTGATTTATCCGCATCAGGTGCTCAAGGAAAAGGGCTTCGAAATAACTTCATTTTTTTATAATCCTAATATCCATCCTTATACAGAATATAAAAAACGCCTGTCTTCTCTTAAATATCTAACCGAAAAGGAGAATATAACTCTTTATGTTTCAAAAGATTACGATATTGAATCCTTCTTCCGCGCTGTAAATAATAAAGAAGAGGAACCTCTCCGATGCACTGCCTGCTGGCGTCTTCGTCTTAACAAAACCGCTCAATTTGCAAAAGAGAATAATTTTGAATATTTTACCACCACTCTTTCAGTAAGTCCTTATCAAGATTTGAAACTTATAAAAGAAGCCGGGGAGGAGGCGGCTGAAAGATATAAAGTTAAATTTTACTTTGAGGATTTTAGGTCTGGATTTAAAGAGGCACATATAAAAGCAAAGGAATTAGGTTTATATTTACAGAAGTATTGTGGATGTCTATATTCTGAAAGGGCAAGATATCTGAAAGAATACAGAAGGAAAAGATAAAAGCCGCGAGAGAGTTTTTATCCTCTAACGGTTTGCGACGACAGTTTAAAAGCACTGTTACCTTTAAGTCATAGTGATAACTTATTAAAATTGGTGGATTTCTCTAACGGGCTAAATTATGCAATCAGCAGGAAGATTATTAATAATTGCAGGATTTATTTTAATCTTAATAGGCATCTTTTTTTATCTTTTAGACAAGATGCCTTTTTTAGGAAAACTTCCTGGAGATATCTATATAAAAAAGGATAATTTTCATTTTTATTTTCCACTTACTACCTGTATTATTTTAAGTATTATTCTCAGTTTGATTATATTCTTTTTCAGGTCTATTCGCTAATGAAAAGATTTTTATCCTTTGCTATAATCTCTCTCTTTTTTCTATCAATCCATCCCAAAGAAGCAATCTCTTTGTCTGCTAAACCTGAAGGACCAAAAAAGTATATTCGGGTGGCTATTGTAAAAGGAAGAAAGGATATTCAACTTAAACTTCGTGGCAGATTCAAAATTCTTACTCTTCATACTAATGAACTTTTAAAAGAAGGAAAGAATCTCAGAGCCTCTGTTCTTCCTACATATAGCGGTATAAAATTGGGTGATGAGGACTATAAGATATTTGGTATCAGAATTGTAAGCGAGCGTGATGCCTCTATATTTATTGATAACCGAAAGTTTAGAGGATTAGTAGATATCATAAGAGAACCAGATTTAACCCTTCTTGTTGTAAACCATATAGATTTAGAAGAATACTTATGTGGTGTGTTACACCATGAAGTATCTTACCTATGGCCTTATGAGGTATTAAAGGCTCAGGCTATAGCCTCACGAACCTTTGCTTTATATCAACATCAGATAAATAGAGAAAAGGATTATGATTTAACCAATACCTCTTTTTCTCAGGTATATGGTGGAGCAACTGGCGAGAGATATAGAACAAACAAGGCAGTTATTGCAACCTATGGAGAAGTTCTTACCTATAATGGTAAACTTTTCCCTGCTTATTATCATGCAACCTGTGGGGGTCATACCCAGGATGCATCCCGTCTTTGGGATATAGATATTCCGCCACTTAAAGGAAGAGAGTGTCCAAATTGTAAAATATCTCCTTATTATAAATGGCAGAAGAGATTATCCTTAGATTATATTCAAAAGAAACTAAATGGAGAAGGATTTAATGTAGGTAAGATTTATGCTATTGAGCCTACAGGATATGATGAATCTCATCGTCTAATCAATCTTAAGATTACTCACTCAAAGGGTGAGACTATTATCTCCGGCTATAGGTTCAGGATAATAATGGGTACTAACTTGATACGTTCTACAAATTTTAAGGTAGAACTAAATATAAACTCTGCTCTATTTACAGGATTCGGTTGGGGTCATGGCGTAGGTATGTGTCAGTGGGGGGCTTTATCTATGGCACTTAGAGGATATAAAGCAGAAGAGATTCTAAAGTTTTATTATCCTCAAAGTGAGATTAAGAATATATGGCAAAATGTTAAACCTTAAAGATTTTAATTATAACCTACCTAAGGAATTAATAGCCCAATACCCTGCCAAAGAACGCCGGCTATCACGGCTTATGATTGTTGATAGAAAGAATAAATCGATTGAGCATAGGCAATTCGGTGACCTTATAAACTTTTTAAAAAAGGGGGATGCTTTAGTCTTGAATAATACCTATTGTCTGCCAGCAAGACTTAGGGCTAAAAGAAAGAATACAGGAGCAAAATTAGAGGTGCTTTTAATAAGAAAGATAAGACCATTTGTCTATGAAGCGCTTATTAAGCCGTCAAAAAGGGCAAAGAAAGAGGAAGATATTCTGATAGGTGATAGTAAGGTAAGGGCAAAGATTATTGAGGATATTCCACCTAAGAAGGTAATTACTTTCGATAAGATAAAAGACTTAGATAAGATATTAGAAAAAGAAGGGGAGGTTCCTCTTCCTCCTTACATCAAGAGGACTCCTGATGAGATAGATAGGATAAGATATCAGACAGTTTATGCTAAGGATAAAGGAGCCGTAGCCAGTCCAACTGCAGGTCTTCATTTTGACAAAGAATACCTTAATCAGATAAAAGAAAAAGGCATAAAGATTACTTATTTGACTTTACATATCAGTTATGGTACATTTAAACCAATAACTGACGAAGACTTATTAAAGGGCAAACTTTTTGCTGAATACTTTCGTATTGAAAAAGATGCAGTAGATGTGTTAAATAGAGTAAAATCAGATGGAGGCAGGATTATTGCCGTTGGCACAAGCAGTTGCCGGGGGCTTGAGTCAGCATATTATAATAAAAGACTTAATCCCGTAGAAGGTGAGACTGAATTGTTTATTTATCCTCCATATAAATTTAAATTCACTGATTGCCTTATTACCAATTTCCATTTACCTAAGAGCTCCTTGCTTATGCTGGTAAGTGCATTTTTTAGTGATGTAGATAATTTGACAATTGATGAAGGACACAATTTTTTAATGAAAGTTTATTCTGAGGCTATTAAGAAAGGGTATCGATTTTATAGTTATGGCGATGCTATGTTTATCCAATAAATATTTTATCCTTAATGAAAGATAAGATTTTTAAAATCATACATAGAGATTCAAAAACTGATGCAAGATATGGTAAAATTTATACAGGAAGCGGCCAGGTCCTTACACCCTGTTTTTGTCCTGTAGGAACTCAAGGTGTAATCAAGGCTTTATCCAGCGAGGATTTAATAATATGTGGTGCTCAGATTGTTCTTTCAAATGCCTATCATTTGTATTTAAGGCCAGGTGCTGAATTAATAAAGAAAATGGGAGGGTTGCATCAATTTATGAATTGGAAAAGACCTATCCTTACTGATTCAGGTGGCTATCAGGTATTCAGTTTGGCTGATTTAAGAAAAGTCACAGATGAAGGGGTTGAATTTCAATCACATTTAGATGGTAGTTTGCATTTCCTCACGCCAGAAAAAGTTATAGAAATCCAGTATGATTTATCATCAGATATTATGATGCCCCTTGATGAATGTTTGCATTTTCCTTGCGAATACGATTATGCTAAAAAATCTTTAGAGAGAACAAACAAATGGGCTGAGCGCACAAAAGAGGCTTTGATGAGTAGAAAAGATAATATAAAACCACTTCTTTTTGGTATAGTTCAAGGTGCAACTTATCCTGATTTAAGAAAACAGGCAATAGATGAACTTATTAATATCAGTTTTGATGGTTATGCCTTAGGTGGTTTAAATGTAGGGGAGCCAAAGAATTTAACCTATGAGATAGTATCTCGTTCAGTTAAAATTTTACCTGAGGATAGCCCCAGATATTTTATGGGAGGGGGGACGCCTTTAGATGTTATAGAGTTAGTTAAAAAAGGGATTGATATATTTGATTGTATTATACCTACCAGATATGGAAGGACAGGTACAGCCTTTACACGAGAAGGCAAACTTACAGTAAGAAACGCAAGGTTTAAGTTGGATAAAAGGCCTCTTGATAGTAAGTGTGAGTGTTTCGTCTGTAAGAATTATACCAGAGCCTACTTAAGGCATTTATTCAATGCCAATGAGTTATCGGGTTTAAGATTAGTTTCATTCCATAATGTCTATTTTTATTTAAATCTTATGAGAAGCATAAGAGAGGCTATAAAGGAAGATAGATTAATTGAGTTTGAAAGAGAGTTTAA
>CAZQVU010000018.1:8975-12289 GCA_964596885.1 uncultured Planctomycetia bacterium | reverse complement strand
TCATTTAAGGAGATAACAGGATGAAGGTATTAGTAAGTGGTGCCTGCGGTAAGATGTCAAGGCGCATAATATCAATGTTATCTTTAGATAAAGATATAAAAGCAGTATATGGTATCGAAAAAAGACATCATAAAGATATCGGGAAGAGATTAACTCAAGTAGGAGATATTAAAGCAAAAAAGATTGATAATATCTTAACAGATGATATAAATACCTACATAAATGATGTAGATGTAATTATTGAATTTACCACCCCTGAAGCAACCTTAAAACACCTGAACCAGGCCAAAAGATACAAAAAGGCGATTGTCATTGGAACAACCGGCTTTACTCAAAAAGAGATATTGAGAATAAAGACCGCCTCATCTAAAATTCCTGTTTTTTTATCACCTAATATGAGTCTTGGGGTCAATTTAGTCTTTGGATTATTGGAAGAGATAGCCAGAAGTTTACCTAAGGATTATAGTGTAGAGATTGTGGAGACACATCATAGGTTTAAAAAGGATGCCCCTAGTGGAACAGCCAAAAAGATGGCAGAAATCATTGCAGAGGCAAGAGGTCTTAATCCTAAGAAATCTATCATCTATGGTAGATATGGTTATACTGGAGAAAGACCCCTTAATCAGATAGGTGTTCATGCTGTAAGAGGTGGTTCGGTTGTTGGAAGACATGAAGTGAAATTTATTAGTGATGAGGAGCAGATTGAGATAATTCATACTGCTTCATCTCGAGATGCTTTTGCAAGAGGTGCAGTAATAGCAGCTAAGTTTGTCTACAAAAAGAAAAAGGGCCTGTATACAGTTAAAGATTTAATTTGATATTTTTTAGAAAGGAGTAATAATGGAGTTGAATATTGAAGAGGCAGAAAGATTAAAAAGGTTGCCACCCTATCTTTTTGCCGAGATAGATAGAAAGAAAAAGAAGAAGATACTTGAGGGTAAAGACATAATTGATCTTGGTGTTGGCGATCCTGATTTACCTACACCCAAAGATGTCATTGAGGAGTTATATAGATATGCTCAAGATCCAAAGACTCACCACTATCCTATGGGCAAGGGAGTAATTGAATTAAGAGAAGCCATTGCCCGATGGTATAAGAGAAGATTTGATGTTAATCTGGATATAGATTCTGAAATCCTTCCTCTAATTGGTTCTAAAGAGGGCATTGCCCATTTACCTTTAGCATTCTTAAATCAAGAGGATATAGCCTTAGTGCCTGATCCGGCCTATCCGGCTTATAGATCAGGAGTTATCTTAGCCGGAGGTAGGCTTCATTATATGCCTTTATTAGAGCAGAATGATTTCTTGCCTGACCTCAATCAGGTAGATATTCAGGTGGCAAAAGAGGCTAAGATAATGTTTATAAATTATCCCAATAATCCAACCGCAGCCACTGCCAATGAGGATTTCTACAAAGAGGTGGTTGATTTTGCTAAGGAGTATAATATTATAGTCTGTCATGATGCTGCCTATTCAGAACTTTCATTCGATGGATATAAACCCCCATCTTTTCTGCAGGTAGATGGAGCCAAGGATGTTGGAGTTGAGTTTCATTCATTATCTAAGACATTTAATATGACCGGATGGAGAATAGGATTTGTTTGTGGTAATAAGGAAGTTATTAAGGCATTGAGTAAGGTTAAGGAAAATATAGATTCAGGTGTATTTGAAGCCATTCAATATGCCGGAGTAAGGGCTTTAGAAAGCAATGATGAGCATCTTAAGACTTTAATCAATATCTATAAAGAACGCAGAGACATTTTAGTTGATGGTCTAAATTCATTGGGTTGGAAGGTGTCTAAACCGAAGGCTACTTTTTATGTATGGGTTCCTGTGCCGCCAGGCTATACCTCTATGGAATTATCAGATACATTATTAGAAAAGATTGATGTGGTAACTACACCCGGTATAGGATTTGGTGAAAATGGTGAGGGTTACATCAGGATGGCTTTAACTGTTCCAAAAGAGAGATTGGAAGAAGTACTTATTAGAATAAAGAGATTTCATGAGTAGGGTATTTATAGGGATCGGTTCTAATAAAGGTCAAAGGCAACGAAATATAGAGAGAGCCTTGACTCATCTGAGGAATGATGAGGACATTGAGATAAAAAAGGTATCCTCTATTATAGAGACAGAACCAGAAGGAGGTCCCCTTGAGCAAAAATTTTTAAACCTGGCTATAGAGATTGAGACATATATTAATCCTTATAATCTATTCAAAAGGCTTAAGAATATCGAAAGGATGCTTGGCAGAAATTTAGATGATGAGAGATGGCAACCCAGAGAGATAGATTTAGACATATTACTCTTCGATGACTTGGTAATCAAGGGCAAGAATCTAAAGATTCCTCATCCTTTAATGCATAAGCGTTTCTTTGTCCTGAGGCCATTAAGTCAGATAGCACCTGATATCAGACACCCTATTTATAATAAAACGATATTAGAACTTCTTAATGAACTGGAGACAAAAAATGAGAGTAATTCAGAATATAGACAGCATGAGGAAGGTTTCTCACCAGGCACGAAGCAAGAATAAATCAATAGGCTTTGTGCCCACAATGGGTTACTTGCATAAGGGACATCTTAGTTTAATCAAAAAAGCAAGGAGAGAGTGCGATTTTGTAATAATAAGTATTTATGTAAATCCTATACAATTTGGTCCAAAGGAAGACTATAAAAGATACCCACGAGATTTAAAAAGAGATAAAAGGTTAGCAAGAGAGGAGAAAGTAGATGTTGTATTTATTCCCAAAGATAAAGATATTTACCCTGATGGCTACCAGACATATGTTGATAATGAAGGCAGTCTATCAGAAGGACTCTGTGGTGCAACGAGACCAGGTCATTTTAAAGGAGTTTGTACTATAGTATGCAAGTTATTTAATATAATTAAACCAGATAGGGCTTATTTTGGTCAGAAGGATTATCAACAGGCTCAGATTGTTAAGCAGATGGTAAGGGATTTAAATATGGATGTAAAGATAAGGGTTTTGCCTACTGTTAGAGATGAAGATGGCCTGGCTATAAGTTCACGAAATGAGTACTTATCTCTCTCAGAAAGAAGACGGGCACTTATTCTTTATAGATCTTTACAACAGGCAAAGAGGATGATAAAAGAAGGTATAAAGGATGTAAGTTATATAAGAAATAATATAAAAGATAAGATTAAAGGCATAAAACCTACAAAGATTGATTATATCGAAATAGTAGATTCAAATACTTTAAAGAGGATAAATAAGATAGATAGAGAGGTTTTAATTGCTCTGGCTGTTTGGATAGGCCGAACGAGACTCATTGATAATATGATAATAAGT
>CAZQVU010000018.1:0-8875 GCA_964596885.1 uncultured Planctomycetia bacterium | reverse complement strand
AAAGGAAAATAGGCTTAAAATATTGAATATTCGGATTCGAATTTAAAGGTTATTTTGGAAGATTAAAAAAGGTAAGTAAGTATGCTTAAAGTATCAATTATTGGTTGCGGCGCTATAGGTTCAGCAGTGGCCCAGATAATAGAGAAGGATTTTGCTAAAAAAGTAGAATTAGCAGCTCTCTGTGATATTGATAAGAATAAGACGGATTCTTTGCTTAAAGTACTAAAAACCAGCCCTCAGATTTTATCTCTTGGTGAGTCAATAAGAGTGAGTGATTTAGTTATTGAGGCTGCCTCAAGTGAAGTTGTAGAAGAGGTAGTTAAAAAATGTATTAAACATGGTAAAGATGTAATCATAATGAGCATCGGTGGTTTTATCGGAAAGGAATATCTTTTTGATTTAGTTCAGGATAGCAATACCTACATACATCTACCTACTGGAGCACTATGTGGATTAGATGGAGTAAAAGCTGCTAATGAGGCAAAGATTGAGGAGGTCCAGTTGATAAGCAGAAAACCACCCAGGAGTTTAAAAGGGGCTCCTTATTTAAAAGATAACAATATTGATTTAGATAAGATAGAGCGAGAAACAGAGATTTTTTCAGGTACAGTTAGAGAGGCAATTTCAGGTTTTCCTAAAAATGTGAATGTCTCTGCCTTATTGAGTATTGTAGGTAAAGGAGCGGATGAGACCAAGATTAAGATTATTACCTCTCCTGAATATAAGACTAATAGTCATCAGATTATAGTAAAAGGTGATTTTGGTAGATTAGAGGCAAAGACAGATAATTTTCCTTCACCTACGAATCCTAAAACCAGTTACTTAGCCATTCTTTCTTGTATAGCGACATTGAGGAGAATAATGAGCCATATTAAGATAGGTTCATGAGCCAGAGGACAGAAACATAGAAAGCAGATAAAAAAATACTAAATATTAAAAAAATGCTAAACATATATAATAAAATCCTAAGCACGAAATACTAAATACTAAACCCCATAGTACAACCTTCGGTTGACTACGGGGCAGGCAAAATGCAGATATTCAAAACAAAAAGGTTTTGAATTTGGGAAATTAGAATTTGTTTAGGATTTAGATATTAGAATTTAGAATTTTAAAAAGGGAGGAGGTGAAAAGCAATGGCCCAAAAAGTAGTAAGATGCGGTATTAAAAAAGAACCTGGTTACCTCTACTTCATAGACAAAGATGGAGATGTAGCCAGAGCCAAAATGGCACGAGGTGGCAAGAAGAAGAAAAAGAAAGGAGCATCTAAGAAGAAGAAAGGAACATCTAAGAAGAAGAGATAGCATAGAAGTAATCATTAGTTTTAATAAAGGGCCCTATCAGAAAAAGGGCTCTTTATTATTTATAAAATAGAGGCAAACACCTGCTTTATTAAATTATGTTATAATAAGTATTTGTAAGGTAAAAGAGACAAATAGAGAGTAACATCTATTATGAGTAAGGATTATCTGTATATAAAAGGAGCAAGAGAACACAACTTAAAAAACATAGACATAAGACTACCCAAAAATTCCTTAGTTGTAGTTACCGGCGTAAGTGGTTCTGGTAAGTCTTCTTTAGCCTTTGATACGATTTATGCAGAAGGAAGAAGGCGCTATGTAGAAAGCCTATCAGCCTATGCCCGCCAATTCTTAGAACAACTACAAAAACCTGAGGTTGATTACATCGAGGGCTTATCTCCGGCTGTAGCAATTGAGCAGAGAAAGATTCAGGTCAATCCCCGTTCAACTGTAGGCACTACTACTGAAATATACGATTATCTAAGATTACTCTTTTCTAAGATTGGCAAACCCTATTGTTATAAATGCGGAAGACCTATTACTGCCCAGCCAGTGGAAGTGATGGTTGATAAGATGTTGTCCTTACCTGAGGGCGAGAAGGTTATGATATTAGCGCCTGTAGTAAGGGGAAGAAAAGGCAGGTATCAACAGTTATTTAAGGAACTTCAAAAGCAAGGTTTTGTAAGGGTAAGGGTTGATAAAAAGATATATCATCTGAGTGACGAGATAGATTTAGATAAGAATAAGAAACATGATATTGAGGTGGTAGTCGATAGACTCCTCATAGATAAAGACATCAGAAAGAGATTGACAGATTCTGTTGAGACTGCCTTAGAGTTGGGTAAGGGAGTAGTTATCTTAAATAGACTCAATAAAGATGAAGATTTATATTTCTCTAGAATGTCTGCCTGTATATACTGTGGTATAAACTATGAAGAGTTAACACCGCGAGCCTTCTCATTTAACAGTCCCTATGGAGCCTGCCCTGCGTGTAACGGACTGGGGACAAGGATGGAGATAGACCCTGAATTGGTAGTTCCAGATAAGAATAAGACATTAGAAGAGGGGGCGATTGAACCCTGGAGAAGAGGGGGTAGAGGATATATTATGTATTATCGCCGCTTCTTGAGAGAGGTCTGCGACTACTATAATATTGATATGAATATTCCCTTTAAAAAATTAAGTAAAAGAGAGAAGGATATTCTGTTATACGGAAGTAATGATTACATATGGGCTAGACCTTATGAAGGGGTTATTCCGCATATGATGCGTTTATTTAAAACTACAGATAGCGATTATCTAAAGCAGCACATAAATCAATATATGATGAGCCATCCTTGTCCGGTATGTAAGGGGGCGCGATTAAAGAAAGAGATTTTAGCCGTAAAGATAAATAATCGTAATATACATCAGATAACTCAGATGTCGGTGCATCGGGCTTATAATTTCTTCAGGAGACTCAATCTTACTGAAAAAGAGAAGAAGATATCCCAGCAGATACTTAAAGAGATCCTTATGAGATTAAAATTTTTGATAAATGTAGGACTGGATTATCTGACTCTTGATCGGCGTTCAAATACTTTGTCTGGAGGTGAGGCGCAGAGGATTAGATTGGCAACCCAGATTGGTTCGGGTCTAAGTGGAGTTCTTTACATTTTAGATGAACCGAGTATTGGTTTGCATTTCAGGGACAACAGGAGACTTCTGAATACCTTAGGCGCTTTGAGAGATCTGGGTAATACATTGATAGTTGTTGAACATGATGAGGCAACCATAAGGAGTGCGGATTATATCTTGGATCTTGGTCCAGGTGCAGGCAAACACGGAGGAAGGGTGGTTGTAAGTGGTAAATTAAAGGATGTGCTTAAAGATAAAAACTCTTTAACCGGCAAATACTTACGAGGAGAATTGAGCATAAAGGTACCTAAAGAAAGACCTTCTTATAAAGATAGGAATTTTCTGGTAGTGGAGAAGGCGCAGGAACACAACCTTAAAAATATAGATGTCAAGATACCCATTGGTTTATTTACCTGTGTTACAGGAGTTTCAGGTTCGGGTAAGAGCACTTTAGTAGATGAGATATTATATAGAGCCCTGGCAAAGAGATTCTATAGATCTTCTCTTCAACCAGGCAAGCATAAAGGTATTAAGGGAGTAGAGTTTATTGATAAGGTTATTGTGATAGACCAATCTCCTATTGGCAGAACCCCCCGTTCAAATCCAGCCACATACACAGGTGCCTTTGATGGCATAAGAAAACTTTTCGCAAAACTTCCTGCATCTAAGGCCCGAGGGTATAAACCCGGCCGGTTTAGTTTTAATGTAAAAGGAGGCAGATGCCAAGCCTGTAAAGGTGATGGTATTATAAAAGTAGAGATGCACTTCCTGCCTGATGTCTATGTGCCGTGTGAGGTTTGTAAAGGAGCCAGATTCAACCGACAGACTCTTGAGATAAAATATAAAGGGTATTCGATATCAGATATTTTGGGTATGAAAGTAGAGGATGCCCTCAAATTATTTAAGAATATCCCGGCTATTAAGAATAAATTACAGACCCTTTATGATGTAGGTTTAGGATATATTGAATTAGGTCAACCTGCTCCTACTTTATCTGGCGGAGAAGCCCAGCGTATAAAGTTAGCCTCAGAGCTGAGTAAATCTTCGACAGGAAAGACCTTATATATATTGGATGAGCCCACAACTGGCTTACATTTTGCAGATATAGATAAATTGTTGAAGATATTACGGAGATTAACCTCCTTTGGCAATACAGTAGTTGTTATAGAACATAATTTAGATGTGATTAAGACATGTGATTATATTATAGATCTTGGTCCAGAAGGCGGAGATAGGGGCGGATATATCGTTGCTGAGGGCCATCCAGAAGAGATTATCCAATGTTCTAAGTCATATACCGGCAAATACTTAAAAAAATACTTGAATGCTTAATTTATAGATGTTACAATTAACTAAACAGATTTAGAAGATTATGAAATTAGATATAAGATTATTCCTTTCTGTCTTTATAATTTTTGCCATTTCTATTATCTCTGGCAATAAAGCACTCCTTGCCCAGGAAGTGGATGATTTTTATCTTGCCCAACAGGTCTATGAGGATGGGTTTTATGAAGAGGCCAAAGGATACTTCTTAGAATTCTTAAGTAGATACCCAGAGAGTTCATATAGATTTAAGGCGGCTGTTTTTATAGGGATGTGCGATTATAAGTTGGGTAATCTACATGAAGCACAGGGTCAGTTCAGAAAGATTTTAGATAACCCTGAGGCTGAGTCAGTTAAAGATGGAGCCCTTTTTTGGTTAGCGAAGATCTATTTTAAGAATAGAGACTATGAAGGTGCTGCCGAAAACTATAAGAGGATAATAGATAGTTATCCTGAGAGTCAATATCTTGACCTTTCTTATTATTCTCTGGCTGAAACCTTTGAAGAAGGCAAAAGTTATCATAAGGCTATAGATTACTATAAGAACTTCCTTAAGAGATTTCCTAAGCATAAGTTGGTAGAGGATGTTCAATTAGCCATAGGTAGAGTTTATTATTATTTAGATGAGTATGAAAAATCTATTGAAGAGTTGCAGGATTTTATAAATAAATACCCTGATTCAGAAAAAAAAGGTCAGGCTTATTATCTAATAGCAGAAAATAATTTCAGTTTAGAGGATTTCAATTCAGCCATCAAAAATTATAAAGAGGCGATAGCCTTATCGAAAGAGGAGAGGTTAATTGCCGCTTCTTTATATGGGATTGGTTGGTCTTACTTTAAGTCAGGTAGATATTCAGATAGTTTGTCATATTTAGAGGATATGGTAGCCCGCTACCCCAAAAGCAAGTTACTCCCTGAGGCAAAGTATATAATTGGCAGGTGCTTTAATAGTTTAGACCACCACAAGAAAGCAATTGAGATATACCGTGAAATTATAAAGGACTATCCTGAGAGTGAAATTCTACCCAAGGTTTATTTTTGGATTGCCGAGTCTTATTATCAAAATGATGAGTTGGATATGGCTATCAAATCATATAAAGAATTTAAGGAGAGATTTCCGCAGAGTGCACTGATGGACGATGTTCATTATAATTTAGGGTGGACTTATTTGCAATTAAGAAGGTACAATGAGGCTATTTTAGAATTTCAGGAAATTACTCAGACGACAAAAGATGAGATGCTTAAGATTATCGCTTTATGTCGCACTGCCGATGCCTATTTAGATGTAGAGGAGTATGAGAAGGCAATTAAGACCTATGATGAGATTTTAGAGAACTATCCAGCCAGTTTTTATGCGGACTATGCCCAATTTCAATTGGGGGTAGTCTTTTACAGACAAGGGGATTATGACTCTGCTCTGGCTGCCTTCAGCAATCTCCTTGAGAATTATCCCAATAGTAGACTTGCCGATCAAGCCCAGTATAGACTGGCTATGATTTATTTAAAGTCCCATTATTATGAATTAGCAGCCAAAAGTTTTAAAAAAGTAATTGAGAACTTTCCAGAGAGTGGCTTGAAAGCAGAGTCGCAATTTGGCATTGCCACCTTATATTTTAATCTCCTTCAATTCCATAAAGCCATTGATATTTTCAAGCAACTGTCAAAGGAATTTAGGGGTGAAGATATAGGATGTCGAGCAAAATATCAATTAGGTTGGTGTTATTTTAAACTAAATGAAGAAGAGAAAGCCGTCAAGAATTTTAATGATATCATAGACGACTGTCCAGATAACAAATTAAAGGAGGAGGCTCAACTCTGGTTAGGAGATTATTATTATAAAAATTCTAATTATAAAGAGGCAAAGAGGTATTTTTATGATATAATAAAAGAAAAACCCAAGTGCGAGGCTTCTGTTAAGGCATATTTTTGGTTAGGCTGCATCTATAGAGAAGAGAATGCCCTTGATTTAGCCAAGGAACAATTTGAGACTATCTGCACTAATTTCCCAACTCATAGTTTAGCCCCACAGGCGTTATTGGAGGAAGTGGATATTCTATTAGATGAAAGTCAATATGATGAAGCCATCTTAAAGGCTAAAAGGGTTATCTCATCATATCCTGAATCAAATTTAGTGAATTTAGCCTATGAAAAGATAGCCTATGCCTATAAAGGCAAAAGTGATTATAGACAGGCTATAGAGTATTTTAGGAAAGCCAAGGGCAAGATAGAAAGTGATGCTAATGCGAAACTTCAATATGAGATAGCAGATTGTTATAATATTCAAAAAAAGACCAAGGAAGCATTGTCAGAATATATGAAGGTAATATATAACTATCCTGAGTCAAAATATTGGGTAAAAGAAGCACGCCTTAAGTGCGGCGAGATCTATGAAGCAGAGGGAGAGTTGCATAAGGCAGAGAAGATGTATGAGAAATTGTTAGAGCTTGATATTGACTCTAGCCGTGAAGTGACTTCCAGATTGAATAAAATAAGGGAGAGGATGAAGGCAAATCATTAAGGAGGATGGAGATGTTTAGTGTTATTCAAAAAGGTGCACCAATTATATATCTTATTATACTCGGTTCTGTTATAGCCTTAGCTATCACCATTGAAAAGATATGGCACTTACATCGGGCAAAGATTGATACGAATAAATTTATGGATGCAATAACTAATGCTATAAAAAGAAATAGGATTATGCATGCTATAGAACTCTGCGATCAGACCCCAGGTCCAGTTGCTCATATTATGAAAGCAGGTATATTAAAACATGATCGTTCAAAAGCCGAAGTGAAGGAAGCCATTGAAGATGCGGGATTACATGAGGTGGCGAGATTAGAGAAGAATTTAAATATTTTATCTACCATCGCTTATATATCACCGCTTTTGGGTCTATTGGGTACAGTTACTGGTATGATGGAGGCGTTTCAGGTAATTCAGGAAAAGGCTGTGGCTTCTTATCCTGTGAGTCCTGGAGATTTAGCTGGAGGTATCTGGGAGGCATTGATTACAACTGCAGCAGGTCTGGCAGTAGCAATAGTATTTTACCTGGCTTATAATTATCTAGTAAACCGCGTTGAAAATATAGTCTTAGAAATGGAACAAAGTGCAAGCGACTTAATAAATGCTATTTCTCAAAAGGGGTATTAGATAGTAGATAATGTTTAATTCAGGACTCATAGAAACAGGCAGGCAACAGATATGTATAATTTTAAAGATTACTGGAAAAAATCAACTGTAACATTTAAAAGTCGCCTTCAGATAAAAAGAAGGACGATGGAACTTACTCCGCTAATAGATGTTGTCTTTTTGCTTTTGATATTTTTTATGCTAACATCCAGTTTTATATCTCAACCTGGAATAAAAATAAACCTACCCAAGGCTTTAACTGGTCAGTTGCTCCAAAAGGATACTTTGGTTTTAACTATAACAAAAGATAATCGTATTTATTTTAATAATAAGAGAATCTTGTTTAAAGAGTTGAAAGATAAATTAAAAGATGTAGATAGAAAAGAACAAACCTTATTAATTAAAGCAGATAAACAGGCCTCTTTGGGTAGAATAGTTGAGGTGTGGGATTTATGCAGAGAGCTTGGTATTCATCAAGTAAATATAGCTACCACGACAAAAGAGTAATTATGTTGTATGTTTTTGCAATTTCTATTATTTGGCATATAGGCTGGGGGCTGCTTTTTAAAGTTGAGTTAGGAGAACCTAAACCTAAAAATATTGATATGACTGAAACAGTCTTCCTGGGAGATTTTATTCATAAAGACCACTTAATGGCTAAACTTTCATCTTTTGAAGGGCAAGATTCTGAGGAGGTTATTAAGGTAATAGAGCCTTCTTGCACAAGAGTTAGTATGTTGCCTGAAAAAAGATATTTTATCGATTCTAAAGAAAGAGATTTATTTTACAAGAAAGGTCTTGAAGAGGATTATGCTGAATTAACAATATTTAAATCATTAAAGGTTTTAAAACCCTTACCAAAGGAAAAAGATGAGGTTGATATTGAAGGACCCCTAAAGAATAGAGGTCTTTTATATACCGGCTTAAAACCTGAAATCCCCAAGTGGTTAAAAGATCAGGGTTCATTCAATGTAAGGTTCAAACTTTATGTTGATAAAAAAGGAAGGGTAGTTTTCATTGAGCAGGTTTTATCTTCAGGAGATTTAGAAATAGACTTATTGGCTAAAGGATATTTAAAAGAGTGGCGATTTTCAGATATAAGTAAGACTTGCAATACTAAATATCAATGGGGTATAGTTGAAGTTAAGTTAGCCTCTAAAAATGATAAAGGTTGATATATCCGTTGTTCTTACATTTTATTTAGCATTTATCCTTATTAGTATATTATCCTTATGGTTGAATACAGAATATGTTAATAAAGGTAAATCCAAAAGGATAGAAACAGAAAGATATTTTTGGGTGTGTTCAATATGTACTTATACCTATGTTGATAGTAAACACAAGGATATCTCAATCTGCCCTAGGTGTGGTAGTTATAACAAGAAAGGTGAATGAGGACGCAATTTACAGAATATAATGAATGTAAATTGCATGTCCGAATTCACCCAGCACTGTTCTTTAAAATCCTAAGCACTAAATCCGAAATACTAAACAAATCATAAATA
>CAZQVU010000017.1:0-12454 GCA_964596885.1 uncultured Planctomycetia bacterium | reverse complement strand
GATTAATAAAAGATTGGATGAATTAAAGAGGAAAGAATAAAGGAGGTGAATGAGGTTATCACTTACGGAATGATAATGAACGTAAGTGATTTTAACCGAATTCACCCAGCACCTATTTTTAAGAGATTAAGGTTAGTTACACCAGTAGATTAAATTTTATGAAGTTCAAGTTTCAGGTAAAGCACTTATTTGAAAAATAGGTGCTGGGTTAAATTCGCACAGATAATTTACGAAAATCAAAGATTTCCGTAAATTATGCGCTCATTTAAGGAGGTGAGGATTATGCCAAAAGGAGACGGCACAGGTCCATTGGCTCAGGGACCATTTACAGGTGGAGGACAAGGCATGGGGCGCAGGTTTGGCCGTGGAAGGATGGCTGGCAACCTTTCAGGAGCTGGTCCAGGTGGTTATTGCATATGCCCTAATCCTAATTGCGGCGCTAAAGTTCCTCATCAGGCAGGAAAACCTTGTTATGAACAGAAATGTCCTAAATGTGGCTCTCGATTGGTAAGGGAAAGATAAAGTTAAATGGATAAAGAGGTATTAGAGAATCATAAAAGATATATAGATAGACTTAATCTATATAAGAGTTATGGTTATAATACAGTAGGCTCTCGATTATTTATTCTAAGACAGAGCCAGCCCCTTGAAGGCAGGATATTAGAAGTAGGCACAGGAAAAGGTCATATGAGTCTTGTTTTAGCCAGGGCTGGTTATTCTTTTGTAAGCGTTGATATATCTGAAGAAGAGCAGAGATTTGCCAGACTTAATGCCAGATATTATGGTTTAGAAGATAAGATAGATTTTAAGATTGATGATGCTCAAAATTTAAGTTTTGGAGATAAGACTTTTGATGTAGTAATATGCATCTGTCTTATGCATCATCTCGAAAAACATTATAAAGCAATTGATGAATTCTTGCGCGTTTTAAAACCTGAAGGTAAAATTATACTCTCTGATTATTCAAAAGAAGGATTAGATGTAATAGGTAGGGTTCATTCAGACGAAGGAAGAGTTCATCAATATAGTCTCATTGGACTTTCAGGAATTGAGGATTATTTAAAACAAAAACACCTTAACTACAAAAAGACAAATGATAAACATCATGAGATTCTAATAATTAAACCCTGAAGGTGATATTATGAAGTTTGAGGAGATTGATGAGGCACGCAGATTATTAGGTTTGGATGAAGAAAGCACTTTAGAAGATATAAAGGAGGCTTTTAAAAGACTGAGTCTAAAACATCATCCCGATAGACAGAATAAGAAGAATAAGAAGCAAGCAGAAGAGGAATTTAAGAGGATTAACAACGCCAAAGAACTAATTATGAGATATATTGCCAATTATAGATATTCGTTTAAAAAAGAAGATGTAAAAAAACAGACAATGGACAAAGAAACCTATAAACATTTAAAAAGGTTCTATGATGACTGGTGGGGGAGGCTTGACTTTTAACGGGATTAATGCCGAAAGATACGAAAGATGGTATCAGACCAAAGAAGGTTCCTACTTTGACAGATTGGAAAAAGAATTGATTTTTAGGATGATAAGTCCTGCTCCAGGAGAAAGACTTCTTGAGATAGGCTGTGGCACAGGTCATTTTTTGAAATGGCTAAAGACTTTTGGCTTAAAACTAACCGGTGTTGATTCATCAAGAGATATGATAGAGTATGCATCTAAAAATTTAGATAGAGACATCGAACTTAAAATTGGAGATGCTAAAAACCTTTCATTTAAAGATGAGTCGTTTGATATTGTGGTATTTATTACTACTTTAGAATTTTTGGACAATCCTAAAGATGCCATAAAAGAGGCTTTGCGCATATCTAAAAAGAAAGTATTTAAAGGATTTTTGAATAGGTTGTCTTTGCTTGCTATAAAACGCAGAATTAAAGGGTTTTTTAAGGATTCAGTTTATAATAAAGCGACCTTTTATACTATTTTTGAGATAAAGAAGATGCTAAAAGAGATAGATTCAGAACTGGAAATAACTAAAATTGAAGGAGTTAAAACTAAATTAGGACCCTTCAATTTAATTTCACCATTTGTTGGAGTTCTGATAGAAAAGTAGATAAGGAGACAATAAGGGTCAGATTGGATGAAATTAGAAAGATGGACGACAATTTTATTAAAGAATCAGGGATTTCTAATGGAGTGGATATAGTCATATCAAGCGGAAAAGGCGGCACAGGTAAGACTTTTGTTGCGACTAATTTAGCCTATGTTTTGGCAGGTGCTGGAGAAGATATCTGTTATTTAGACTGTGATGTAGAAGAGCCCAACGGCCATCTTTTCATAAAACCTGAGATTACCGGTGAGGAAGAGGTTAAGATAATGGCGCCTGCTGAGGTGGATGAAGGCAAATGTACTCATTGCGCTAGGTGTAGTCAGGTTTGTAATTATAATGCCATCGCTGTTGTTAAGAATAAAGTCTTAATCTTTAAAGAACTGTGCCATGCCTGTGGGGCATGCAAGATTGTCTGTCAGGAGGATGCCATTATTGAAAAAGAAAGGAAGATTGGTCTTTTAAAACATGGTAAGAGAGATAATATAGATTTTCATTATGCCTTATTAGAGACAGCCGAAGGTGGTATGAGCCCAAGATTAATACAGAAGGTAAAGGAATATCGAAATGTCGGTAGAATAAACATTTTAGATTCAGCCCCAGGCACTGCCTGTCCTGTAGTTGAGACGATTAAAGATGCCGATATCGTGGTTTTGGTTACTGACCCCACTCCATTTGGCATAAATGATTTGAAACTGGCTGTTAAGATGTCCCGCAAAGTAGGTAAAGAACCTGTTATCCTGGTAAACAGAGCCGAATATAAAGACGATAAATTAAAAGACTACTGTGAAGACGCAAAACTCAAAATAATAGGTGAGATTCCTGATGACCGAACCATCGCTGAGATTTATTCAGTAGGGGACTTGGTTTCTGAGAAGATGCCAGAATATAGAAGGTTATTTGAAGATATTGCAGCAAGTATTATAAAGGCATCTAAAGAGATAAGACAGGTTAAGGAGGAACTAAAAGTAGAAGAAAGGAAACCAAAAGAAAAACCGCTTAAAGCACCTCAATATCAAGACTCTAAAGATGATGAATCTTTTAAGGAGTTAGTTATTATAAGCGGAAAAGGCGGCACAGGTAAAACCTCAATTACTGGTGCTTTTTCAGGTTTGGCTGGTGAGATTGTTATTTCTGACTGCGATGTTGATGCCGCTGACCTGCATTTAATTCTATCTCCTGAGATAAAAGAAAAGGGCACTTTTAGCGGAGGTGTTATGGCAAAGATAAGTCAGGATAAATGCATACGATGTGGAGAGTGTTTTAATAAATGCCGTTTTAATGCAATTGATAGGAAAGAATCAAATGGTAAGATATATTATGAGATTAATGAGTTAACTTGTGAAGGATGTGGCGTCTGTAGCCTTGTGTGTCCTAATTCTGCCATCCAGACAGAGCCAGCCATAAACGGTGAATGGTTTATATCGGATACAAGATTTGGTCCTATGTCTTTCGCTAAGTTAGGGATAGCAGAAGAGAACTCAGGCAGATTGGTAAGTTTGGTTAAGGATAAAGCCAGAAAACTTATTTCTAAAATTAAGGAAAATCAGGTTATAATAGATGGTTCCCCGGGCACAGGATGCCCTGTTATTGCTTCTTTGAGCGGTTGTCATTATGCCCTGGTAGTTACAGAGCCAACAGTCTCTGGTATACATGATGCTGAAAGGATTATTGATTTAACCGAGTTCTTTAAAATAAGAACCGGTCTGGTGGTAAATAAGTGTGATTTAAATAAGGAGATGACTGATAAAATCAAAGAGATGGCAAATAGCAGAAATGTAGAGTTTTTAGGCACTATCCCTTATGGTAAAGAGGTAACTGAAGCCCAGATGAGAAGAGAGACTGTAATTGAGTATGATAAAAATTGTGATATATCTAAAAGTATAATTAGAATCTGGAAAGAGATAAAAAAGAGGATAAAAGAGTAGAGGAGTATTTGTGAAGACCAATACCGGCTGTATTCCTTGTTTTTTAAGACAGGCATATGAGGCATTAGAGAGAACAGATAAGGATGATCTAAGCAAAAGAAAGATCTTAAAGGAGGTCTCTTTAGAGTTATTTAAGATACCTTTTGATAAGAGTCCTCCTCAGATAGCAAGAAGGATCTATTCGATTATAAATGATCTGGCTGATATTAAAGACCCATTTAAAGAAGAGAAGAGGCATTCAAATGAATTAGCCTTAAGATTATATCCGAAGTTAAAGAAAAGAGTTGATGAGGCAGGCGATGAATTACTTGAGGCGGTAAGACTGGCTGCTATAGGTAATGTTATAGACTTAGGCGCCAAGTCTACTTTTGATATAGAAGAGGAATTAAAAGAAGATAAAAATCAGGAATTTGCTATATTTGATTATGATAAATTTAAAAAGAAGTTAGAAGAGGCAGATGAGATCTTGTATTTGGGTGATAATGCAGGTGAGATAGTCTTTGATAAGATATTAATTGAAGAATTAAAGAAGCCGGTTATATTTGCAGTAAGAGATAAACCCACTATAAATGATGCTACTATAGAGGATGCTGTAACTTGTGGTTTGGATAAGATTTGTAGAGTTATATCAAGTGGTTCAGACGCACCAGGTACTGTATTAGATTTATGTAATCAGGAATTTTTAGAAATCTATAATAGGGCGCCTTTGATTATAAGCAAAGGACAGGGTAATTTTGAGGAGTTATCTGATGAAGATAAACCAATCTTCTTTTTATTTAAGGCTAAATGTCAAACAGTAGCAGATGAGTTGAATTGTAAGGTAGGTGATATGATATTAACAACCCCTATGCCCAGAACCACTCTAAAGAGCAAACTTTGAAATTTGAACTTAAGAGCAGGAGAAGGAGATGAAGCAATCTAATACCTCTAAACAGACAAAACAAGATAGGCAGATACGGTATATAGCTAAGAGAGAAGGCATAAATATTGGACTATTAAAGAGGAATCTTGCTAAAGGTTTAGCGGTCATTCTGGCTAATAAAAATCATAAAGGTGTTAAACCAGTTGCCGTGGGAAAGGATTTAACAGTTAAGGTTAATGCTAATATCGGCGCTTCTCCAGCAAGTTTAGATGGAAGGGCGGAATTAAAGAAGACTCAGGTTTCAATTGAGGCAGGCGCAGATACAGTAATGGATTTAACCATTGTTAATAAATCAAAGGATATCGACAGAATAAGGAGAGCCATCATCGAGAATTGCCCTCAGCCTCTCGGGACTGTTCCTGTATACCAGGCTGCTATTGAAGCCGGTGGCGTTAAGGAAATGACCATAGAGGGTTATCTTAAAGTTTATGAGAGACAGGCAAAAGAGGGAGTAGATTTTACTACAGTTCACGCTGGTATTACCCGGGCATCCTTAAGATTAGTTAGGAGGAGATTAATGCCGGTTGTCTCAAGAGGAGGTTCTTTTTTATTAAACTGGATGTTAAAGAATAACAAAGAGAATTTTCTCTATGAACATTTTGATGAAATCCTGGATATTGCTAAAGAATACAATATGACTATAAGTTTAGGTGATGGTTTAAGACCTGGTTGCATTGCTGATTCAACAGACAGAGCCCAACTTTACGAATTGAGGATTTTAGGAGAACTTCAGCAAAGGGCAAGGGATAAAGGGGTGCAGGTGATAATAGAAGGTCCAGGACACATCCCCCTAAATGAGATCCAGAGGAATGTTGAATTAGAGAAGGAGATTTGTCATGGTGCTCCTTTTTATGTTCTGGGACCATTGCCCATAGATACAGCCGCAGGTTATGACCATATTGCCTGTAGTATAGGAGGAGCCTTGGCTGGTTATTATGGAGCAGATTTTCTTTGTTATGTTACCCCTAAGGAGCATATTGGTCTTCCTGATGTTGAGGATGTACGCCTTGGTGTTGTGGTTACAAAGATTGCAGCCTCTATTGCTGATGTCGCTCGGGGCAATAAGAAAGCCATCAATCAAAGCAGATTGATGTCCAGTGCCAGGAGAGATTTTAACTGGCTCAAGATGTCAAAGTATGCTATTGATAGCAAGGAGTTCGATAAACTCATCAAAAAAATCCCAAGATTAAAAAAGGGCGGCTGTTCTATGTGTGGTGATGAATTCTGTGCTTTGAGGGTTTATAAGATTAAAAAGAAAGGAAAAAATAATAAGGTTTGTTGATCTTTAGGAGGTGGATTATGCAGAAGGAGTCTTTAGATTTCTTAAAAGGATTGATGGAAACTATTAGTCCTTCTGGTTTTGAAGAGGAGGCTTCTAAGTTATGGAGAGAGAGGACTAAAAAATTTGTGGGAGAGATTAAAAGCGATATTCACGGTAACAGTATAGCCATTTTAGATGGAGATAAGAGAATGAAAGTTATGCTGGCTGGTCATATTGATGAGGTTGGCTATATGGTTAAGTATATAGATAAAGATGGCTATCTTTATTTTTCAACTATTGGCGGAATTGACCTGCATCTTGTCCCTGGTGAGCGCCTGTGGCTTAAGACTAAAAAAGGGAAGATCTTGGGTGTTATAGGAAAAAAACCAGTCCATCTTTTGGAGGATGAAGAGAAAAAGAAGGTTTGCAAGATTGAAGAATTGTGGATTGATATCGGAGTAAAGGATGCTAAAGAAGCAAAGGCTATTTTGGATATTGGCGACCCAGCAGTGCCGGCAGTGGGGTTTGAAAGGCTGCGTAATGATCTGGTAGTAGCCCGAGGCTTTGATGATAAAGCCGGGGCTTTTGTAGTCAGTGAAGTATTGAGGTTGCTTTCTAAAGAGAAGATTAAGACCTCTGTCTATGGTGTGGCTACTGTTCAAGAAGAGATTGGTCTTAGGGGAGCAAAAACGAGTGCTTATGGGATATCTCCTGATATTGGAATTGCTATAGATGTTACTTTTGCTACAGATTTTCCTGGTATGGATAAGAGAAAGGTAGCAGATATAAATATAGGCGGAGGTCCGGTAATAGCCCGAGGTCCAAATATAAATCCCAGGATATTCAATTTACTGGTGGATGTTGCCAAAAAAGAAGGAATTCCTTATCAGATAGAAGCAATATCAAGGGGTACAGGCACGGACGCAAATGTTATACAACTTACAAAAGCAGGAGTGGCTACTGGCTTGGTAAGCATTCCTTTAAGGTATATGCATACTCCTGTAGAACTTATAAGCCTTAAAGATTTAGAGAATACTTCAAGGCTACTTAAGGGTTTTATACTGAGACTTAATAAGAAGACTTCTTTTTTGCCATAACTATAGCCTCTAATAGAGGATTTGGGATTGCAGCCGAAGGTATTTCTGAAGTGAGTTATATTTTAGTTATTAATGTCTTAAGATTCTTATCCGTTAAAGTTGGAAGATTAGGCTTGATAAAATTCAGGCCTGGTTTATATGTGTATATAGGTTCTGCAAAAAGGAATTTTTCATCTCGGATAAGAAGACATCTGGCAAAGAATAAGAGGAGATTCTGGCATATTGATTATTTGCTCACTCAGAAAGAGGCAAGAGTAGAAAGGGTATATTTTACAAAAAGAAGAGATGAATATCAACTTGCCAGAGGTCTTATGGGGTTTCCTTATATTAAAGATTTTGGTTCATCTGATTGCAGGTCTTCGTCTCATCTATTTTATATAGAGAAAAGGAATAGAAGATTTTACGATTTTTTGAAAGATAATTATCTAACTTTATGGAAGAATCCAATATCAGATTAGAAAGAGATGTCTTATGCATAAAATGACAGAAAAAGAAAGGATCGAGCAGGAAAGGCGTCTAAAAGAACATATCTCTTGCATAAAATACAAGATAGTTGTAATTAGCGGAAAAGGCGGAGTTGGCAAGACTACAGTGGCAGTTAATTTAGCCTATGGTTTAGCAATAGAGGGTAATAAAGTGGGTATTTTAGATGTAGATATCCATGGTCCTAATGTGGCTAAGATGCTGGGCATTGAAGAGAGGAAACTGAAGGCGTCTAAACTGGGTATTGAGCCAGTTGAGATTACACCTAATTTAAAGGTAGTTAGCCTTGCTCTTTTGTTAGAGAATAAGGAACAGCCAATAATCTGGCGCGGCCCACTCAAGATGATGACTATAAAACAGTTTTTAGCCGATGTTAACTGGGGTAAACTTGATTATTTGATTATAGATTCTCCACCGGGTACAGGAGATGAACCTTTAAGTGTCTGCCAACTTATTCCTGATATGAATGGTGCTCTTATTGTTACCACACCCCAGGAGGTAGCCATTCTGGATTCAAGAAAAGCGGTTAATTTTGCCAAACAGCTGAATGTTCCTATTTTAGGAATAGTTGAAAATATGAGTGGTTTCACCTGTCCTTATTGCAAAAAGGAGATAGATTTATTTGGCAAGGGCGGTGGTGAAAGATCTGCCTCTGATTTAGATGTGCCGTTTCTGGGGAGGATTCCGATTGAAACCGAGATGGTAAAATCATCAGATTCAGGCAAGCCATTTGTTGATTTTAATAAAGAGAACCCAACTGCTAAAATTATAGATAAGATAATAGAAAAAATAGAAAAACAGTTAAAAAGATTTTGAAAATGATTAAGGTTGAGAAGATAAACTAAGATGAATTTTTAGTAACTATAGATGAGCAAGGCTCTAAGTCAGAATACAATGTAAGATTAGATGATGATTATTATCAAAAACTGACTGATGGCAAGGTGGGCAAAGAAGAACTGATAAGAAAATCTTTTGAATTTTTGCTAGAAAGAGAACCGAAGGAATCGATTTTCTCAAAATTCAATCTGCAAATTATTAATAATTATTTTCCCGAATACGAGAAAAGGATAAAGGAGTTTTATTCAAAAGACATTAGCTGATGACGGGTTTTTTAAAAAAGTCCCTTAAGAAAACTTCTCAAGAGATAACAAGATTAATTGAGGAGGCAGAAGGATGGGAATATTAACAGATAATTTAAAACATAGTTTGATGATAACCGTCTTTGTCTTTATAATGATGGTCTTAATTGACTATCTTAATGTTTTAACCAAAGGCAAGGCTAATAGAGCTATAAAAGGGGGATTGTTCAGGCAATATTTTATAGCATCTTTCTTAGGTTCAACCCCGGGATGTCTGGGAGCATTTATGAATGTCTCTTTTTATGTCCATGGCCTCATCTCTTTTGGAGCAATTGTCGGGGGTATGATTGCTACCTCTGGTGATGAGGCGTTTGTAATGCTGGCTATGATGCCTAAAAAGGCTCTCTTGTTATTTGGCATATTGTTTATTCTGGGAATTATTTTTGCCTATATTTCAGATAAAGTAGCCACTCTTTTAAAGATAAAACCCTGCAAGGAATGTTCACTTTCTGTAATTCATCCTCAAGAGGAATGCCATTGTCTTAATTTTAAGGAGATGATTTATCGCCTTAAAAAGATGTCTTTTGTGAGGTTTTTGCTTATAGTATTTTTAGTCGCTGCATTTTACGGCTTTATTACTGGAGTTATTGGTCCTCGCCAGTGGAATTGGATAAGGATTACCTTAGTTTCGCTTACTTTCTTAGCCACTTTTATAATCTTTACTGTGCCTGACCACTATTTAGAAGAGCACATCTGGCAACATATTATTAAAAAGCACTTATGGAGAGTTTTTCTGTGGACATTTGGGGCTCTTATTGTAGTAGATATCGGTTTAAGATTCTGGAATTTGGAGGCTTTTGTAAAGGCTCATATGTTTTGGGTGCTTTTGATTGCCGGCTTAGTAGCCATAATTCCTGAATCAGGCCCTCATCTTTTGTTTGTGACTATGTTTGTTCAAGGATTAATTCCCTTTTCTGTGCTTCTGACCAGTTCTATTGTCCAGGATGGTCATGGAATGCTGCCACTTTTATCTTATAGTATAAAGGATTCACTACTGATAAAGATATTTAATCTTGTGATAGGTTTAGGCATTGGTTTTGTTTTATTGTGGATAGGTTATTAAAAGGATTGGAGAAAACAGAAAAATTTATAGAAAGATTTTATTTTGAGTGTAACAAGAGGTGAGTAGTTATGAAAGTTACTATTATTTATGATAATACCGCTTATAGAAAAGACCTTCAACCTGATTGGGGATTTTCGGCGTTGATAGAAGTAGAGAATACCCCTAACCCCGCACCAGAACACCTCGAAGAAGAACAAGTTCCCGACGAGGCAAGAGTTCAGTGCGGGGTAAAGATTTTGTTTGATACCGGAGCCAACGGGAGGATTTTACTTAATAATATGGAAAAACTAAAGATAGATCCGGTTTCCATTGAAGAGCTTTTTATTTCTCATCCTCATTTTGACCACACTGGAGGACTCTCTGAGTTTTTAAATGTTAATCAAAAGGCTAAACTTTATATCCCTACCTCTTTTCGGGGCGTAAAAGGTAGAGAAGTAGTGAGGGTTTCAGAGGCCATCAAGATTCATAAGAATATATTTTCCACCGGAGAACTGGAGGGAATAGAGCAGAGTATGATAGTTAAGACCGAAAAAGGAATAGTTATAATTGCTGGTTGCTCTCATCCTTATATGGGCCATATCTTAGATGCGGCAAGAAAATTTGGCGAAATATATGGGATAATTGGAGGCTTACACGGATTTGATGAGTTTGAACTATTCAGGGACTTGAAGTTAATCTGTCCTACTCACTGCACTCAACACAAAGCAGAACTTAAAGAATTATATCCTGAAAGATACATTGAAGGAGGGGCTGGGAGGATAATTGAGATTTAATTGAAGTAAAAATGAGCGAAAGATTATGAGAAATGTTTTTAAATTTTGCCCTTTATGCAAAGGTGCATTAGAGAAAAGACAGGTAGATAATCATGAGAGACTGGTTTGTTCAAAATGTGGCTGGATATATTATGAAAATCCTTTACCGGTGGCAGTTTGTCTAGCAAGAAATGAAGATGGCAAAATACTTGTAACAAAAAGGAATCTCCAACCCGGCAAAGACCAATGGGCTCTACCTGGAGGTTTTGTTGAATCAGGAGAGAAACCTGAAGTTGCTTGTCTAAGAGAATTAGAGGAAGAGACAGGATTAAAAGGTAGCTTTAAGAGGCTTATAGGAGTTTACCTTCAAAATACTGATTATTATGGCTTTCTTATTGTTATCGGATATGAGGTAACTGTTTTAAATAATCATATTTCATTAAACAATGAATTAAAAGAAGCAAAATTTTTTAGCAAAGAAGACTTGCCGCACATACCGTTTTTATCACACAGACAGATGATAAAAGAAGTTTTTAAAGATTTATGAGTAATTTTAGCTTAGAAGAGATTTTAAAAACTGTAGAAACTTGCGAAAAATGTAAACTACATAAATATAGAGATAGAGGTGTATTTGCAGAAGGAAGAAGCGATGCTGAAACTATGTTAATTGGCTTATCTCCGGGCAAAGAGGAGAATTTAACCGGCAGATTATTTGTTGGTCCTCCAGGTATTTTTTAGATGAATTTTTACAATTAGCTAAGTTGGATAGAGAAAATCTTTGCCCCCTTAGATATAATCTACTTCTGAGATAAAGATGTATTCCCTCTTGTTTAGTAATTTTTATATCTTTTTTCTTATTGACAGACAAGCATACATTATAACCATCAATCCTGAAAAATAACTTGAAAATTTGCCATTTTTTTGTAAAATAGGAACATAATGAAAAAAGAAAAGGTAGTTCTGGATACAAGTATATTTGTAAATCCTGCATCTAAAGATAGTTTTGGTAGAAAACCCACCTCTGCCTTTTGCAACTTCTTGAAGATGGTAGAAAAAATAAAGAATTTTAATTTCTATATGCCACCTTCAGTCTTTGATGAATTGATGAAATTTGTTGATAGGGAGAAAATCCCAGCCAGATTACTGGTCTTAATTCATAAAAAGCCACCCAGCAAATATGAATTACAGGTGCCTGCCTTTTTCCTTTATGAATTAGTTGAAGATGCACGAAGGAGAATAGACAAAGGTCTTAGAATTGCTGAAAGAAGTGCAAGAGATAGTTTGGGTAAGGAAAAGGTCGATGATATCATTAAGAAACTAAGACATGATTATAGGCTCGCCTTAAGAGTGGGAACCTTAGATAGTAAAGAAGATATAGATTTGATTCTTCTTGCTAAAGAATTAAAAGCCGCCTTAGTGAGTATAGATAATGGTGTAATTAAATGGGCGCATAAACTGGGAATAAGATGTATTGAGGCTAAAGATTTAAAGACTCTTATAAGGAGTAGGAGGTTATCTAAATGACAGAGGAGAAGAAAGAAGAGGCAAAGAAGATAGAAGGAGAAAGAACTCAAAAAGAGGAACAAAAAGAGTCTCAACTTCAAGAGAAGCAACCACAACAGGAAGCCAAAGGGGGGCAAGGAGAAGAGACTAAAGAACAACCACAACCTGAACTGAAGAAGGAAAAAACAGAGACATCAAAAGAAGAAGGCAAGTCGAATAATCTTCAGGAGGAAAAACCAA
>CAZQVU010000016.1:0-13220 GCA_964596885.1 uncultured Planctomycetia bacterium | reverse complement strand
AGATGGGTTACTATATTAAAGTTGCTGATTGGAATAAAAAAGAATACATAAAAGCTAAAATTAAGGCAGCGGTAAAGAAAGTGTTGATTAGAATTATTGATGGAAGAGCAAGTTATGACGAAATAGAACAACTCTCAAAAGAGTTAATGAACCATGCTGAGGCAGTATATGTTGGAGCTTAAAATAGGTATCTTTATTAACACCCGAGGGGAACAGAATTCCACGAGCTTGGCTGTAGAATTTACAAGAAGAAGAGGTTATAAATGAATTAAGTAAATGGGGGCAGGTTTGCATATTTGACATATCTCATTGGGTTTGATAGGTTTTTTCTAATTCTAAGAAATGTGTGTAATATGGAGATCTAATCCCCTAAACCAGGAGGAGGGTATATGAGTAACGAAAATCAAAAGATTAAAATCGATTTTCCCCCGCAACTTAGAGGCGGTGTTTATGCTAATAATATGGTGGTTAGCCATACCAAAGAAGAATTTATTTTAGATTTTATGTTAATTGCTCCCCCTGTAGGCACTGTTACATCAAGGGTAATAATGAGTCCCGGGCATATGAAAAGAATGGTAGCCGCTTTGCAGGAAAATTTAAAGAAATATGAAGATAAACTCGGAAAAATTGAGAAAGCAGAAGAACCTCAAAAAGGACCAATTGGATTTCATTCTTAAATAAATGTGAGGGAGCGGGTTTTTATAAAATATTGACAATAAAAACTGACAGGGATTAAGTTTACCATTTAAAAAAGATATATAGATGAAATACGACAAAGAATTATTAAAAAAATGGTGTAGAGGAGAAATAATAGATGAATATTTTAGGTATGGATACGGGCTGTTTGGCAATGATGTATTTAATGAAAAATACAATGAAATAGTAAAAAAGCACGAAATTAAACTTGAAGAACATATAAATTACTGCAAACAACTTGCAAATAAATATGATGATGACCTTATTTATTATACCTTAGCTTCACTTTATAATAGATACAGACCACAGAAATCTGTTGATTGTTTGTTTAAGCGTTCCGTGAGATACTATGCCCTCAAGGCTATAAAGAGGAATCGGAGTAACGATAAAGCCTGGTTTTTACTTGCTGAATGTTACCGTTGGCTTTCAAAGATAGGCAAAGAAAAGGATAAAGACTTAAAGTTTGTTGTAAAAGATGTTATCAATAAGCAGACGAATCAAGAAGATGCCAACATATCATATCTTGATATTAACTATGAACTTGATAAGTTTCATAAAGAAAGAATAAAATTAATTGAAAGAGCGCTTTATTGCTTGAAAAAAGCTATAGAAATTAATTCGTGTAGCTATTATAAAAAATTACTTAAGGATTATCTTTTTGAAAGAAACGAAGAATATAAACCTGCAAGTTCACCAAGAAATATGAAATTGTAATTTTGCAGGTTTTATGTTTATAAGAGACAATTGAAAGTTGCATAAATGGGGTCAGGTTTCCACATTTGACATATTTCATTGGAGTTAGTGGGTTTAGATTTACAGTAGAAGAGATTAGCACTTAAAGAAAACATTTTCTTAATTTGCATAATCGAAGTCACTGAAAAATGCACCAGCAACCCGCACCTGCCATAAAAGAGAATCCTTTAGCAGGCAGGTCTGATTACAGGGATTAGAAACAGATTGCAGAAATTGCTCAACTTTTTCAGCAATCTTTAATCTTTTCCTTGACATTTATTCTTTCAGGAGTAAAATAAAATTACAATTTAAATAGTCCCGTGTTTGAAGGGGGAACCCGGACGTTAAAATCCCGCAAGGGATAGCCCCACATAACGAAATCTTACCAGATTTCTATGTGGCCAGAAAGGCAGTTTAAAAACAAAACTGGGCTAAAGTAAAACCTTCGCAGTCAAAAAGTGCGAAGGTTTTTTGTTTTGTAAGTACTAACGAAAAAAGGAGGTGCAGAATGAAAAAGGTAATAGTTCCGGTCATAGTTGCAGTCATCTTAGCAGCTTCATTTGTGATGGTTGCAAATATCCTCTCTAACACAGCAATAACTATAAAAAACAAAGGCTTTGTTAATGTTAAGGGATTTGCCAAACAGAAAATAAGGTCAGACCTTGCTATTTTTAAAGTAACTATAGAAGCCGAAAATCCAGATTTAAAAGCCTGTTATGCAAAACTTGCTCAAGATAAGAAAAAGATGGAGGAATTTTTAATAAAAGAACACGGTATAACCAGGCAAGAGATAGAGATAGAACCAGCAACTATAGAAGAGGTGTATAAAATCAATGAAAGGGGATATGCAACAGATGAGTTTGTTAAATTCATTTTAGAACAGAATTTTAAAATAGAAAGTAAGGATGTAGATAGAATAGCGAAACTTTCTTCAGAGATAGTTGACATCTTAGATAGAGGTGTAAAGGTATCTATTTCGAGTCCAGAATATATCTATACAAAACTGGACGATTTAAAGGTAGAGATGATAGGCAGGGCTACTGATAATGCAAGACAAAGGGCTAAGATTATAGCCAAAAAAGGGAAGTTTAAACTGGGGCCTATTGCCAATGTCAGGGTGGGAATATTTCAGATAACACCCATTCATTCTACTGAGGTCTCTAATTACGGCATAAACGATACGAGCAGTATAGATAAAGAAATAAAGAGCGTGGTAGAAATAAGGTATTTTGTTAAGTAACTAGGTTAAAATAGAGTTGAAGTCTTCTAAGCCTTAAGATTTATCTTGAAAATGTTGTTTTTTAAGGATATAATAAAAAAGTCTTTTACAGAAGGAATAAAGTAGTAACGAAATATTGAACTGTTTCAAAAGTGGATAATTAAGGTAAAAAGGGGGATAGAGTGAACATTATGCTTATATTAATCAAACTTCTCGGCATAATCATTGTAGTTATGGGGTTTATCTTTTTGATAAACCCAACGGCTTTCAAGCAATACGCCTCATTCTGGCAACAGCGAAAAAGAATTATTATGGGAGGTATTCTAAGTCTTTTATTTGGAATTATTTTCTTATTAGTTGCTTCAGAGTGCAAACTGAGAGGAGTTATTATTGTCTTTGGAATCTGGGCTATCATAAAAGGCGTACTTCTTTTTGCGCTTGAGCAGGAAAAATTAAATGCTTATCTTAACTGGTGGATAGAAAAACCTCTTCCAGTTATCCGTTTCTTTGGATTTATTACCTTAGCTGTCGGCATCCTGCTTATTTATTCTGTATAGCGAAAAAGAAATAGGTAAAAGGTGGAGGGATAATAAAGATGGATATTATGGAGATAATTAAAAGAAGGTGTAGTGTTCGCAGTTATCAAGAGAAACCAGTTGAAGAGGAAAAACTTAAAGGCATTCTTGAGGCGGCAAGACTTGCGCCCTCAGCAAATAACCGGCAGGAATGGAGGTTTATTGTAGTTCAGGATAAAAAGAAACGGGAGTCTCTTATGAAAGCCGCCAAAAACCAGGTTTTTGTTGGAGAGGCGCCGGTTATAATTGCCTGTTGCGCCGAGACTGATAATCATCTTATGACCTGTGGCCAGTTATGTTATCCTATTGATGTGGCTATTGCTATTGAGCATATGGTGCTTAAAGCGACTGAAGAAGGATTAGGGACTTGCTGGATTGGAGCCTTTTATGAAGAGCAGGTTAAAGATATTTTAGATATACCTGAAGACATACGAGTAGTAGAACTTCTAACCCTCGGATACCCGGCTAAACCCTGCCCAGAGCATAAAAACCGATTGCCTCTTGAGAAAATTGTAATGTATGAAAAGTGGGAAGGATAGAGCAAATAAATGTTATGTCTCTAAGAATTTGAGACTTTAGAAGATTAATCTATTCTCTTACTTACCAGAAATCTCTTTTTTGATATACTAAATGCAAATTTATTATAAAGGAATGTTTTTAATAGTTTAAAAAACTCTAAAACAAGGTAATAAATAGATGGGATTGCTCTGGCTTTTTTTCGAAAATCCAATAGGTTTTTTAGTATTAGTTCCATTACTTCTTTATTCAGTTATTCTTCACGAAATAGCCCATGGTTGGGTTGCCTCATTGTTTGGTGACAATACAGCAAAGTATGCCGGCAGATTGTCTCTTAATCCAGGGGTTCACCTTGATTTAATAGGAACACTTGCTCTTCTTTTTGTAGGATTTGGGTGGGCAAAACCGGTTCCGGTTAATTATAGACAATTGAGTAATTCTCGCTGGGCTATGATTGCTGTTTCTTTGGCTGGAGTTGCCACAAATATACTTATTGCTACGCTGGCGATATTCTTGCTTCAATTTCAAGTTTTCAAAGGGAGTCTCCTTTTTGCTCCGATACTTTCAATTGCTGCAGAAATAAATATTATATTGGGTTCCTTTAACTTAATACCTATTCCTCCTCTGGATGGTTCTCGGGTGCTGATGGAATTTTTGCCTTATGAGGCTAAATATCAACTTGCCAGGCTTGAACCGTTTGGTTTTTTTATTATTATTATTTTGCTTATGACAGGAATTTTAGATTCTGTAATTATATTTATTAGAACTACTATCCTCAGATTAATTGAATTGCTATTAGGTTTTATGGGGTAATTATATAACTCTAAGAGGATGTATGAGATTAGATGATTTTATTATGAAAGGTTCTATAGTTAGATGTAATAATATAATCAAGATTGTTCTTGTATCTTTTTGGTTTTTAACGGGGAGTACGGGATGTGCTTACTTAGGGTACCTAAAAGACCCTTTTGTAGATATTCCTAACTTTCATAAGGTAGACGAAAGTCTATATCGTGGAGGTAAACCAAATAAAGATGGCTGGATGAGGTTAAAAGAATTAGGGGTAAAGACTGTTATTGATTTATGCGGCAAGGATGAGAATATAATTAAAGAAAAAGAACTTGTATCTAAATTAGGGATGGATTTTGTAAATATTCCTTTAAGTGTCTACAAGAAACCAACTGATGAACAGGTTCTTAGATTTTTAGATATAGTTACTGATAAACAAAGACAGCCTGTCTTTGTTCACTGTGATAGCGGCAGAGATAGAACAGGGGCAATAATAGCTATGTATCGTGTGGTGGTCTGTGGCTGGACAATAAAAGAGGCTTATAATGAAGCGAAAAGTTTGGGGTTTTGGCCCTATCATGGAAATGCGGAGTTAAAAAGATTTATCCATCAACTTAAAGATAAGAAACTCTATTTTGAAGCTGTAGGTAGTCAGATACCTTAAAAAAGATTTCTAAAAAATCCGAAAACAAAAGAAATCTCTGTAATCAGACCTGCCTGCTAAAGGATTTTCTTTTATGGCAGGTGCGGATTGCTGGTGCATTTTTCAGTAACCTCTAAAAAAGGGAAAGATAAACACAAAGGAGAATTTGTGAGAGCAAAAGAAAAAATTATAATCTATACATTGGTCATTATGGTTAGTCTTTCTCGCTTTCAAGATGCCTATGCTTTATCAGCAAGGCATCATCTTATTAACACAGGTAAGAATTTAATAAAGATGGTTATATCTCCCTTTAAAGGTGTGCTTGTTACTGGGCCTAAAAATATAAAAAAAGCATACAGATATGAAGTATATGAGAGAGAGGAGATTGAAAAGCGTGGAAAGTTTCGGTATAAACTTTTTGGCATCTGGAGAGCACCTGGTGAGGAAATCAAAGGAACGGTTAGCGGTGTAGTAGATACTGTAAGGTATGCTGGAGAAGCAATAAAGGAATTTACCTCAATATTTTTTAGCGATTAGATTCTTCTAAATAGACAAAAAGATTAGCCTCTCATCAAAAAATGAGAGGCTAATTTTGAAACTTTCCCGAATTATGTACAATTTTTTCTTTTAACTTTAGTTAAAACAATGCCTTAAAGTATTATAAATTTATCTGGAGGGAAAGCTTCTGATTACATAGATTAAAATATAGATTACACAGATTAAGAAAGGACTTGTAAATAAAAGCAAAATCTGTGTAATCTTCTAAAATCTGTGTAATCAAGTTCTTTCCAGTTGCACAAAGAATGGGAAAGAACTCTAATTTTTGCTTTACAAATAGATACAGCAGGGTTATAATAACTTTAAATCCTACATAACCTTGTAAGAAAATAAAGTCAGATAAATGATAAAAAGAGGGGATTGAGATGGCAGAAAGTAAAAGTAAACAAGAAAAGGCTAAAACCGATAAAGAAAAAGCCCTTGAACTAGCCCTGTCTTCAATCGAAAAACAATTTGGCAAAGGTTCTATAATGAAGATGAACCAGACTGTATCTTTTGATGTACCATCAATTCCAACTGGTTCTCTTTCACTGGATTTAGCCTTAGGTGTTGGGGGTATTCCCAGAGGAAGGGTAATTGAGGTATTTGGTCCTGAGGCTAGTGGTAAGACTACATTGGTCTTAAGCACTATAACTCAAGCCCAGCAGGCTGGTGGCGTGGCAGCCTTTATAGATGCAGAACATGCCTTTGATCCTACTTATGCCAAGAAGATAGGCGTCAATTTAGATGATTTACTTATATCCCAGCCTGATACAGGTGAAGAGGCGCTTGAGATTACAGAAACCTTAGTAAGGAGCAATGCGGTTGATTTAGTAGCAATTGATTCGGTGGCTGCGCTTACACCAAGAGTAGAGATTGAAGGAGAGATGGGCGATGCCCAGATTGGCGTGCAGGCAAGATTGATGTCCCAAGCCTTACGAAAACTCACCTCTTGTATCTCCAAATCCAAAACAGCCGTTATATTCATTAATCAAATCAGGATGAAGATTGGAGTAATGTTTGGAAATCCTGAAACTACACCAGGCGGTCAGGCTTTGAAATTCTACTCTTCAGTAAGGATTGACCTAAGACGAAAAGGCTCAATTAAAAAAGGTGATGAATATATAGGTAATCGCATAAAGGCTAAGGTGGTTAAAAATAAAGTCGCTCCACCATTTAAACAGGCTGAGTTCGATATTATGTTCAATGAAGGTATCTCACGGAGTGGTAATATCCTGGATGAAGCAGAGAAAAACAATATTATTACTAAAAAAGGCGCCTGGTATATATATGAAAATCAAAAGATTGGGCAGGGTAGGGAAAATTGTAAGAATTTCTTAAAGGAAAACCCTAAGCTCTTAGATGAGATAGAAGGCAAAATAAGACAAAAGATACGAGAAGCTCAAAAGCAAAAATAGGAGGTTATTAAAATGAGTTTGAACTATCGGCGAAATTTTATCTTCATTCTTTTATATGTAATTATTGGTGTTGTATTTGGTGTATTTTTAGTTGCAAATTTAGATTTAAGCAAGCAGGTAAAGGCTGAGAAGGAAATAAAAGAATCTGTTTCAGGGGTAGGGTCAACTGAATTAGGCAAGATTCAAGAGTCATTTATTAAGATAGCAGAGGAGGTTGGTTCTGCGGTTGTAAGTATTAGCACAGTCTCTACAAGACGTGTGGGAGTAGGTGGGGATTTCTTTGAGTTTCCATTTGGAAGAGATGATTTCTTTGATAGGTTCTTCAGGGATTTCTTTGGCGATTTACCCGAGAGAGAATATAAACAGATGGGTTTAGGTTCAGGGGTAATCATTGATAAGAAAGGTTATATCTTGACCAATGAACATGTGGTTAAAGATGCTGATGATATTACGGTTACCTTACCAGATGGAAGGGAATTTAAGGGTGAAATCTTGGGGACAGACCCTCGAAGTGATTTGGCTGTTATAAAGATTGATGCTGATAATTTACCTGTTGCAAAATTGGGTGATTCAGATAAGTTAAGGATTGGTGAATGGTCTGTTGCTATAGGAAATCCTTTTGGTTTTTATCTTAAAAGTTCTGTACCGACAGTAACCGTGGGAGTAATCAGCGCCTTACACAGACACCTGCCAATGACATCTTATAGAAGTAGACTCTATACAGATTTAATACAGACAGATGCTGCTATAAATCCTGGAAATAGTGGCGGTCCTTTAGTAAATTTAAAAGGAGAAGTTATAGGAATAAATGTAGCCATTATGTCCTCTACTGGTGGATATCAGGGAATAGGTTTTGCTATACCAATTAATACAGCTAAATTCAGGTTAGATAGCCTTATTAAAGGTATAGAAGTTGAATATGGCTGGTTGGGTGTTTCTGTTCAGGATATAACAAAGGATTTAGCCGACTACTTTAGGTTAGAGGATAGAAAGGGCGTCCTGGTGGCTAAAGTCTTTAAGAATAGTCCGGCTGATAAAGCAGGGGTAAAGGAAGGTGATATAATTAAAGAATTTGATGGAAAGAAGATAGAAGATGTCAGGGGATTAATAAATATTGTCTCTTGCACTAAGGTAGGTAAGAGGGTGAAGGTATTAATTATAAGAGATAATAAACCTCTTACCTTAACAGTTAAGGTTGGCAAAAGACCTGAGGATATTAGTGCTTTAACTGAATCTACATCTGGTAAATGGAATGGTATGACTGTTGCAGATATTACTTCCGACCTTTCTTCAAAATATAATATTCCTGCGGGAGAAGGTGTTGTAGTTACTGAAGTAGAAAGAGGAAGCGTTGCCTCTTTAGCTGGCATAAGAGTAGGCGATATAATTCTTTCAATTAATAGAAAACCAATTAATTCAGTAAAAGATTTTAACCGTGTCACTAAAGATATTAAGAAGGGTGAGTCAGTTTTAATACACACCGATCGTGGTTATATTATTATAAAAACTAATGACTAAAGACCAGTACCAGAAGGCATTATCTTATTCTTTAAAACTTATTAAAAGAAGATTAAGGAGCACTCAGGAATTAAGAGATAAATTAAAGTTAAAGAAATACCCCAATGACATTATAGAAAGAATCATTAAAGAATTTAAACAACTAAATTATCTTAATGACAAAGAATTTGCTAAAGCCTGGGTAAATGACCGTATAAATCTAAATCCCAAAGCACCCAGGTTATTAAAATTAGAATTAAGGCAAAAGGGTGTCTCTCAAAGGATTATAGATGAGGTATTAAACGATATAATAAAGCAGTATAATTTTAAAGATATCGCTTTTGATTTAGCCAAAAGTAGGCACGAAACACTAAAAGGTTTAAGTGATATAGATAAGAAGAAAAGAAGGATATTTGATTATTTAAAAAGACGGGGTTTTGATTACTCAATCATATATCAGGTTATAGATAAACTTTTTGAAAAAGATGAAGGTTAACCTTTTAAGAAAATCTTTCTTGGACTTTTTTGAAAACAAAGGTCATAAGGTTTTAGCCAGCGATTCTCTTGTTCCTGAAGACGACCCCACCTTGTTATTTACCTCAGCCGGTATGAATCAATTCAAAAGACAATTTATGGGCAAGGACATAAAGTATAAGAGGGTTGCAACATGCCAGAAGTGCCTGAGAACAGGAGACTTAGAGCAGGTTGGCAAGACTCCTTATCACCATACCTTCTTTGAGATGCTGGGAAATTTTTCATTCGGTGATTATTTTAAGAAAGAGGCTATTTCTTTTGCCTGGGAGTTTTTAACTAAAGAGTTAGGATTAAAAGAAGAAAATCTTTGGGTCTCAGTTTATAAGGATGATGATGAGGCTTATAATATCTGGATAAATGACATAGGGATTCCAAAAGATAAAATTGTAAAGAGAGGGGATAAGGAAAATTTCTGGCCATCAGAGGCTCTCACAAAAGGACCAAATGGACCATGTGGGCCATGTTCTGAGATTTACTATGATAGAGGCAAGAAATTTGGCTGTGGAGAAAAGGATTGCAAGCCGGGTAATAATTGCTGCTTTCGTTACTATGAGATATGGAATTTGGTGTTTACTGAATTTAAAAGAGAAGGAGAAATAGGTAAAAGAGGCAGATTAATACCTCTACCTAATAAAAATATAGATACTGGGATGGGTTTAGAGCGTCTGGCTCAAGTAATGCAAGGGGTCAATTCCAGTTATGAGATAGATATCTTTAAACCTCTTATTGATTATATCATAGGTTATACAGGAGCCAATTACCAAAAGGATAAAGATGCCTCATATATTAACGCTATAGCCGACCACATAAAAGCCGCTACCTTTGCTATCTGCGATGGAGTAATCCCTTCCAATGAAGAAAGAGGATATGTTATCAGGAAATTGATTAGAAGGTCAATCGTTATGCTTGAACACTTTAAGGTAAAAAAACCATTCTTATATAAGTTAGTGCCGATAATTGTAGATGAGATGAAGCAACCTTATCCTGAACTAGAGAAAAGACGCGAGAATATTTCACAGATTATTTTAGAAGAGGAGAAGAAATATGAAACATTGAAACATACCTTACCGTTAAGACAAGAGGAATTCAAAAGAAGATGCGAAGATTCAGCAGATGCAGGAAGACTAATCTTTGAGTTTTATGATACATATGGTATACCAAGAGAGATTACTGAAAATTGGGCTAAGACTATATTGGGCAGGGACTACCAACAGACAACAGTTAATAAAATGTATAATATGAGTATGGAGTTGCAAAGGGAACGTGCGAGAGGTTCATCTAAAATAAAAACTGAGATATTTTCCCAGAGCCTGAGGGATGAAATAAGCGATATAGCCTCTACCAAATTTATAGGTTATGATAGATTGGAGGCTAAATCTGAAGTTTTGGCTATAATTAAAGAAGGGAAAAGAACAACCAATGCAAAAGAAGAAGATAAAGTTCAGATTATTTTAGATAAAACCCCTTTTTATGCAGAGGCAGGAGGTCAAATCGGAGATACTGGCTTAATGAAGGCTAAGGGTCTGAAGATAGAGGTCTATGATACTAAGGTTTTTGATGGTAGATACCTGCATTATGCCGAGGTCAAATCTGGCCAACTAAAAATCAATCAAGAGGTTGAGATGATAGTAGATAAAGAAAGAAGGCTGCAGATTGAGAAAAATCACACTGCTACGCATCTTTTACAATACGCTTTAAGAAAGGTTTTAGGATCTCACATAGAGCAATCAGGTTCATTAGTTAGCGATGAGAGGCTGAGGTTTGATTTTACGCATTTTAAACAAATAAATCAAGAACAGCTTAACAGGATTGAGCAGATTGTCAATAATTGTATTCAAGAAAATAACCAGGTGACAGCCCAGCAGATGAAATTAGAAGAAGCCAAAAAAATAAATGCCCTTGCTTTTTTTAAAGAAAAGTATGCTGATATTGTCAGAGTTATCTCAATAGGTGACTATAGTAAAGAATTATGCGGTGGCACTCATATAGATTCAACAGGTAAAATTGGACTCTTTAAGATAACTCACACCTCATCAGTCGCCAGTGGCTTAAGGCGGATAGAGGCTGTTACCTCAGATAGAGCAGTTAAATTTATTGAAAAAGAAGAAGAATTATTGAAAGATATGCAGAGATTACTAAAGACAGATATATTCAATATACCTCAAAAAGTGCGGAGTTTGATTGAAGAGAATAAAAATCTGAGAAAAGAGATAAATTCTTTAAGGATTAACTTATTAAGAGCAGAACTTGATAAGATAATATCAGAAGCAAAGTCCATAGGTAGAACTAAAATTATAACCTATGGACTTCAAGAATATGATATGGATTCCCTTCGCAAACTCTGCGATATGATAAAGCAGAGAATGGATTCAGGAATTATAATATTATTTTCTAAAATAAACAACAAGGTTATTGGTCTTGTTAGTCTTTCATCTGACCTTATTAATAAAAACATTACAACTGATAATATTGTCAAAAAGATTAATAAAAAGTTAGGTTCTAAAGGCGGTGGTCGGGCTGAATTAGCCCAGATTGGAGGCGGTGACCCAAAAAGATTACACAGTTGCCTAAAGCAATGTTATGAAATAGCAAAAGAGGAATTCAAAAAGAATAAACTAATGTAAACCTTCAAAGGATATAGAAATATGGAGGCTATCGTATTTTCCAAAAAGAAGTTAAATGACATCTACAAGCGTTATTCCAAAAAGAGAAGACGCATTGAAAAAAGCGTCCGTAAAATAATCGAAGATGTCCGCAAGGATAAAGATGAAGCCATTATCAGGTATACTGAGAAGTTTGATAATGTTAAGCTTACACCCAGACAGCTAAAGGTAAGTGAACAAGAGGTAAATGCTGCTTATCAGGATATTGACCGCAGGTTTATCTCATCACTTAAAGTTGCTATAGAAAATGTAAATAGATTTTATAAGAAACAGATTAAAAAATCCTGGAAGATAAAGGATGAGGATGGAGTAAAACTACAACAGGTCTATCAACCATTAGAGAGGGTAGGTATTTATATTCCAGCCTCAACCGCACCTTTAGTTTCAACCGTCTATATGACAGTACCTTTGGCTCAACTTGCTGGAGTTAAAGATATAGTGCTTGCAACTCCACCCAATGAGTATAAAAGCGTTAACCCTCACATCTTAGCCCTGGCTAAACTGCTTAAGGTTGATAATATCTTTAAAGTGGGAGGGGCACAGGCTATAGCTGCTTTAGCCTTTGGAACACAAACTATCCCCAAGGTAGATAAGATTATAGGACCAGGTAATGTCTATGTAACTGAGGCAAAACGGCAGGTATTTGGTTATGTTGATATTGAGATGACAGCCGGGCCTTCTGAAGTAGTCATCATTGCCAATCACTCTGCTAATTGCGATTTCATTAAAGCGGATTTGGAGGCTCAGGCAGAACATACAGGAGGTATCTCCATTCTAATTACCACTTCTAAAGTTATATTTAACAGGCTTAAAAAAGAGGTGAAAGATGGTTATATTATTAAGGTGCAAAATCTAAATCAGGCGGCTAATATTGCCAATAATATTGCCCCTGAACATCTTGAGATAATGGTAAAAAGCCCACTAAAGTTATTGAAGAAGATTAAAAATGCCGGAGCAATCTTTGTAGGTTCTTATACACCAACCGCTATAGGAGATTATATTGCTGGACCATCACATGTTTTACCCACAGGAGCAACGGCTAAATTCTTCTCTGGTCTAAGCATTGATGATTTTATGAAAAGCAGCCATATTATCTGGTATACAAAAAAAGCCTTAGAGAAGGTAAGGGAATCAGTAGAGAGCATCGCTAAAGTCGAAGGAATGGTTAAACATCTGGAGTCTATTAATATTAGATGTAGGTGAATGAGGACTGAACTTATGGAGCGTAAGCGAACATAAGTTCATTGTCCGAATTCACCCAGCACCTATTTTTAAGATATTAAGGTTAGTTACACCAGTAGATTAAATTTTATGAAGTTCAAGTTTCAGGTAAAGCACTTATTTAAAAAATAGGTGCTGGGTTAAATTCGCGCATATCAGTTATGTTCGCTATCGCTCCAT
>CAZQVU010000015.1:0-14077 GCA_964596885.1 uncultured Planctomycetia bacterium | reverse complement strand
TTGCTATGGAGAAGGAGTTGCGTTTTGCTATCAGAGAGGGTGGTCATACAGTTGGAGCTGGTGTAATCAGTGAGGTTATAGAGTAGGGAGATTTGTATATGCAGGAAATAATAACCTTAACCTGTTCAGATTGTAAAAGAAAGAATTACACCACTACTAAAAATAAAAAAACAGTTAAGGATAGATTAAAACTAAAAAAATATTGTCGTTTCTGTAGGAAACATACTTTGCATACAGAAGGTAAATAGATATAGTTATTAAGAGAGCAAACACACTTCTGCCTGTTGGCAGACAGGGACTAAACAGTAGTGTGTTATTCTTATTTTATATAGGAAGAGGAGATTTAGAAGGTGAGTAGCTCAATTGGCTAGAGCACCGGACTCCAAATCCGGCGGTTGCGGGTTCAAGTCCTGCCTCACCTGCCAGCGTTTTAAATGAAGATATTAATATGATTGAACGTATAAAAAGATTCCTAAGTGAGGTAAAGATAGAGTTAAAGAAGGTTTCTTGGTCGACTAAAGACGAATTGATTAGTGCGACCACAGTGGTTTTAATTTCTGTATTTTTATTGGCTCTTTTTATAGGTGTGTGTGATTTCATATTATCTAGATTAATGAGTATGTTGATCAAGTAGTTCTGGAGAGGTTTTTAAATTATGGCGAAGAAATGGTATGTGGTACATACACTTACGGGTAAAGAGGAGCAGGTCAAAGCTAGTCTTGAGGCTCAAGTTAAAAGTGAAAACCTGGAACATCTAATTTCCAGAATACTTATACCAACTGAGAAGGTTTCAGAGATAACCAAGCAGGGGAAGAAGAGAATAACTAAGAGACATTATTTTCCCGGTTATATTCTAATAGAGATGGAGTTAACGGACAAAGTCTGGTATTTGATTAAGAATATTCCAGGCGTAACTGGTTTTATTGGAGCCGGTAAGAAACCAATTCCTCTAGAAGAGGAGGAGATAAAGAGTATCTTACGACAGACTGAAGAAAGGAAAGAAAAACCAGTACCGAAGGTTGTTTTTGAAAAGAACGAAACTATCCGAATTAAAGAAGGTCCTTTTACTAACTTCAATGGTGTAATTGAGGAGGTTTATCCAGAGAAGGGAAAATTGAAAGTCTCAGTCTCTATCTTTGGGAGATCTACACCTGTTGAACTTGATTACTGGCAGGTAGAGAGGATTTAAGTGAGGATATATGGCAAAGAAAGTTAAAGCAATAATAAAGTTGCATGTTCCTGCAGGAGCAGCCAATCCTGCACCACCAGTAGGTCCTGCCCTGGGACAGCATGGTGTTAAAATAATGGATTTTTGTAAGGCTTTTAATGAGATTACCAAGGACCAGGAGGGATTAATTTTACCTGTGGTAATAAGTGTATATGAGGATAAGTCTTTTACTTTTAAGATTAAAAGTCCTCCAAGCGCGGTATTGTTAAAAAGGGCCTGTGGTATAGCAAAGGCTTCTGGCCAGCCGAATAAAGAAAAGATCGGAAAGGTTAGCCGAAAACAAATAGAAGAGATTGCTAATACAAAAATGAAGGATTTAAATGCTCGCGACCTTGCCTCTGCTGTAAAGATAATAGAGGGCACTGCCAGAAGTATGGGCATTGAAATTGAGGAATAGATTATGAGTCAACTTACTAAGCGACAAAGAAAAATTCAAGAACTTATAGATAGAACTAAAGAATATACAGTTGAGGAGGCAGTTGGTATTATAAAGAAGATGCCTAAAGTTAAGTTCGATGAGACTATTGAGTTATATTTTAACCTGAATGTTGACCCAAAACGACCAGATCAGCTTGTAAGGGGCACTGTAGTTTTGCCTCATGGCAGAGGTAAAAAGATACGCATTTTAGCTTTAGTCCGAGGCGAGGATGTAAAGAAAGCCAAAGAGGCAGGTGCTACTTATGCAGGCAGCGATGAATTTATTGAAAAGATTAATTCAGGCTGGCTGGATTTTGATGCTGTGGTGGCTACACCTGAGATGATGAGAGATATAGGCAAACTTGGTAAGATATTAGGACCTCGTGGTCTTATGCCAAATCCAAAAGCAGGAACTGTTACGAAAGAGATTGATAAGGCAATAAATGAGTTAAAAAGAGGGAAGGTTGAGTTTAAGAGTCAAAAGGATGGTAACATTTATATGACTTGTGGTAAGGTTTCATTTGATGAAGGGGCAATAAGAGAAAATATTCAGACGATAATTAATGCAATTAAAAAAGCAAAACCGCCGGCTGTAAAAGGAACTTTCATAAAAAGCATTTATCTTTCAACTACAATGGGTGGTTCATTTAAAATAAAACAATAAAGTTAGGAACATCCTTATGGCAAGAGTAGAAAAGGAATATATAGTAGAGGAGATAAAAGAGAAGTTAAAAGAAACTCCGAACTTTTATGTATCTAATTTTATCAACATTAAGGCAGAACAGTTTAATGAGTTAAGGAATAAATTAGCTCAAAATTCCAGTTATTATTTTGTAGTAAAAAACAGATTATGTAGATTAGCCTTAGAAAAAGCCAATATGAAAAAAATAGCTGATTTGATAGATGGCTCAACAGGATTTATTTTCTGCCATAAAAACGCAATACCTATTTCTAGAATATTAACTAACTTTTCAAAAGAGGCAGAAGGTTTTACTATAAGAGGTGGCTTTATTGAGGGTGAGGTGCTTGATGAGAAACAAATCAAAGAATTAGCCTCATTGCCTGATAGAAATGAAATGATGGGTATGTTAGCTTATACCTTCAAATCCCCTCTTATAAAATTTGTTAATATATTTAGGCACTTAATTACAGGTTTAGTTATTTCACTTAGTCAGATTCAGAAGAGAAAGGAAGAAGAGGAATAAGGAATGATTAAATAATCAACCAATTAGAGCGAGGAGGTTAAATGATGGCTGAGAAGAAAGATGAAGTTAAGGAAGAAAAGAAAGAGAAAGTAAAGGAACAAGAACAGAAGCAGGCTGAAGAGGAGAAGAAGCAAGAGAAGAAGGAACCAGCGGCAGAAGAGAAGAAAGAAGATATTAAGTTGTCAAAGAAGGTAAAAGATATAATTGATTCGGTTGAAAAACTGAATGTTTTGGAGTTATCCAGTTTAGTTAAGGCATTAGAAGATAAGTTTGGTGTATCTGCCCAAGCAATGCAGGTAGCAGCTGTAGCACCTCAAGGACAGGCACAACCGGTTCAAGAAGAAGAGAAGTCTACTTTTGATGTAATTTTAGCTAGTGCTGGCGAGAAGAAAATCCAGGTTATAAAAGAGATTAGGGCTATTACTCAGTTGGGATTGAAAGAGGCAAAGGACTTAGTAGATAAGGCACCTCAACCTGTAAAAGAGGGTGTTTCGAAGGAGGAGGCAGAAAAGATTAAGGCCCAGCTTGAAGCCCAAGGCGCTACAGTTGAACTTAAGTAATCTTTAATCTTTATAAAGGTGATAAGTTTTTATGATAAAACGTAAATCTTTTGCCAAAATACAGGATAAGATTGAACCTCAAAATTTAGTTGAGATTCAAACTGCTTCTTATGATAGCTTCCTTAGAAAGAGTGAATCCACAAGAGATGGAAATTATAGTCTGGAGGCTATATTTAAGGAGATATTTCCTATTGAGAACATAGATGGTTCATGTCGTTTAGAATATGTAGATTATAAACTCCTTGCCCCTAAATATGATGAGGATGAATCACGCAGACGAGGTGTAAGTTTCGCTGCTCCTTTAAGGGTTAAATTGCGCCTTAAGACACCAGATGATATTAGAGAACAAGAGGTTTATATGGGTGCTTTGCCTCTTATGACAAAGACAGGTGCTTTTATAATAAACGGGGCTGATAGGGTTATCGTAAGTCAATTGCACAGATCTCCTGGTATTTGTTTTGAGTCAAGTACACATCCAAAAGGAAAGACACTTTATTCAGTCAGAATAATTCCTTATAGGGGAGCTTGGTTAGAATTTAATTTTGATATAAATGATGTCCTTAATGTAACAATCGATAGGAGAAGAAGATTGTTAGCCACTACATTATTGCGGATATTTGGTTGCTCCAGCGATGAGGACATTATAGATGCCTTCTATGAGAGGAGAAGAGTGAGGAAAACGGATCGTGAGCATTTAAAACTCTTACAGGGTAAATTTTTAGCTTCAGATGTTATTGATGAGAAAACAAATGAAGTTGTAGCGCACAAATGGGAAAAGTTAGATTCAAAGCTCATTGATCTTATTGCTAAGAAAGATATTGGTATCATTGAGGTCTTAGATACTGATAGCGGCGAAATTATACTTACTCTTAAGAAAGACAGGACGCATTCTAAGGAGGAGGCTTTAATTGATATATACAGGAAATTAAGGCCAGGTGATCCTCCAACCAAAGAGGCAGCTAAGACTCTGGTAGATAGGTTATTCTTTGATCCTAAAAGATATGATATAAGTAGAGAGGGCAGGTACATATTAAATAGAAAATTAAATATGAAGACTGACTTAAGCAAAAGATTACTTGATTTAGAAACCCTTGTTGGAGCAATTAAATACCTTATAAATCTCAAAAACGGTGAAGGCCAGGTTGACGATATAGATCATTTGGGCAATAGGCGTGTTAGAACAGTGGCTGAGTTATTGCAAAATCAGTTCAGAGTGGGATTGGCGAGAGTAGAGAGAACTGCCCGCGAAAGGATGAATATCTATGACAAAGAGACTATGATGCCCCACCATTTGATAAATTCTAAATTGATTTCAAGCATCATTAATGATTTCTTTGGAAGAAGCCAACTCTCACAGTTTATGGACCAAACTAATCCATTAGCAGAACTTACTCATAAAAGACGCTTGAGTGCTTTAGGTCCTGGCGGGCTTTCACGAGAAAGAGCAGGTTTTGAAGTAAGGGATATTCATTACTCTCATTATGGAAGAATCTGCCCGATTGAGACACCTGAAGGGCCTAATATTGGTTTGATATGTTCATTAAGTTGTTATGCACGGGTAAATAGTTTCGGTTTTTTAGAAACTCCATACAGGAAAGTTGAAAATGGAAGGGTTACAAATAAAATTGAGTTTTTATCTGCTGATGTAGAGGATAATTATATAATTGCCCAGGCCAATGCTAAATTAGATGAGGATGGCAAATTTATTGAGGAGAAGGTTTTTTGTAGATATAAGGACGATTTTATTGAAGCCTCACCTAAAGATATTGAATATATAGATATATCTCCTCGACAACTTGTAAGTGTTGCAGCAAGTTTAATTCCATTCTTAGAACATGATGATGCCAATAGAGCCCTTATGGGTTCTAATATGCAGAGGCAGGCTGTCCCTTTACTTGAAACTGAAGCACCATTTGTTGGAACAGGTATGGAGAGGCGAGTAGCCAGAGATTCTGGAGCTGTAGTTATTTCAGAGAATGACGGCGTCGTTAATCATGTCCAATCAGATTTGATTATTATAGGTAATAAAGAGTATAGATTGAAAAAGTTTATCAGAAGTAATGCTTCAACCTGTATAAACCAGAGACCGATAGTTAAGATTGGACAGAAGGTGAAAAAGGGCCAGATAATAGCCGATGGCGCAGCCACTAAAGAAGGAGAATTGGCTCTGGGAAGAAATGTTTTGGTAGCCTTTATGCCCTGGCGGGGATATAATTTCGAGGATGCTATTTTAATTAGTGAAAAATTAGTGAAGGAGGATGTTTATACTTCGGTTCATATAGAAGAGTTTGAGATTGAGGCCAGGGATACTCGATTAGGACCAGAGGAAATAAGTTGTGATATTCCCAATGTGGGAGAAGCCGTTTTAAGGAATCTGGATGAAAATGGCATTGTCAGGGTTGGTGCTGAAGTAAAACCAGGGGATATTCTGGTTGGTAAGATTACACCGAAAAGCGAGACTGAGTTATCACCTGAGGAAAAGCTCTTAAAAGCGATATTTGGGGAGAAGGCAGGCGATGTTAAAGATGCTTCATTGAGAGTTCCCCCTGGAGTAGAAGGCATAGTTATAGATGTTAGAGAATTTTCAAGAAGAGGAGCTAAGATAAAGACTAAAAAAGAGAAGGAGTTAGAGAAGGAGCAGATAAAGGAGATCCATAAAAACTATGAAAAGAATGTAGGAAAGTTTAATAAAGAAAGACTAAGGGAATTGTCAAAACTTCTTGTAGGTAGCAGATTAACTAATGATTTAGTAGAACGCAAGACAAAGAAAGTCATAATTCGCAAAAATAGGAAAATTTCAAAAAAGGATATTGAAAAACTTGCTGATGCAAAAGTAAATATGAGCACTTTTAAAATACAGAATAATAGAGAACTGGAGGAGGAAGTAAAGAAGGTTGAGAGGATTTTTGAAGAGAGGATTAATGAATTGAGATACGAAAGAGATCGCCAGATAGATAATATTAAAAGAGGTGATGAGCTGCCGCCAGGCGTCATTAAAAGAGTTAAGGTTTATGTAGCATCAAAAAGGAAACTGTCTGTAGGAGATAAAATGGCTGGCCGCCATGGAAATAAAGGTGTTATAGCGAAAATTTTACCAGAAGAGGATATGCCATTTTTGCCTGATGGTACTCCTGTTGAGATTGTCCTTAATCCTTTAGGAGTGCCTTCTCGAATGAATGTAGGACAGATTTTGGAAACCCACTTAGGTTGGGCAGCTAAGACCTTAGGGTTTTATGTTGAGACCCCAGTTTTCAATGGAGCTAATGAGAAAGAGATAATTCATCAGTTACGAGAGGCTTCTTTGTCAGAAGATGGAAAGAGTATAGTTTATGACGGATATACAGGCGAGCCCTTTGATCAAAGGATAACTGTAGGTTACATTTATATGATGAAACTGATTCATATGGTTGACGATAAGATTCATGCAAGAAGCATTGGTCCTTATTCGTTAGTAACCCAGCAACCGCTCGGAGGAAAGGCTCAATTTGGTGGTCAACGTTTTGGAGAAATGGAAGTTTGGGCACTTGAAGCTTATGGTGCAGCCTATACCTTACAGGAACTTTTGACTGTAAAGAGCGATGATGTTTTAGGCAGGACCAGGATATATGAATCAATCGTAAAGGGTGAGAATGCCTTACAACCTGGTACACCCGAATCATTTAATGTGTTAATTAAAGAGTTACAATCGTTAGCCTTGGATGTAAGAGCAGAGAAGAAGAGGTGAATCTATGAGTCTGGATAGGATATCCCTGGCAGATGAAAGAAATATATTCGATACTGTTTCGATAAAGATTGCTTCACCTGAAGTAATAAAAAGTTGGTCTTATGGTGAGGTTAAGAAGCCGGAGACTATCAATTACAGAACTCTTAAGCCTGAGAAAGATGGCTTATTCTGCGAGAGGATTTTCGGACCAACTAAGGATTACGAGTGCAATTGTGGTAAATATAAACGAGCTAAATATAAAGGTATAATCTGCGACAGATGTGGAGTTGAAGTAACTCATTCAAGAGTTAGACGTCAGAGAATGGGACATATAAACTTGGTTTCACCTTGTACACATGTTTGGTTCTTTAAAGTTATGCCTTCACCTTTGTCTGCAATACTCCAGATGAATGTAAGACAACTCGAAAGGATTATCTATTATGAAGAGTATGTCGTTATTGATGGTGGTGATACACCTCTTAAGAAAAAGGAATTTTTAAATGAGGAGAGATATCAACAGGCGAGAGAGAAGTATGGTAACCGGTTTATAGCCAAGATGGGTGCTGAGGCTATAAAGGATCTATTAATGGATGTAGATTTGGACAAATTAACTCAGAGATTAAGACGAGAGGCAAAAAAGACTAAATCTCAAGCCACAAAGAAGAAATTAGCCAAGGTGCTAAAGATAGTTGAATCCTTTAAGACTTCTGGCAATAAACCCGAATGGATGGTTTTAGATGTTATTCCAGTGATACCTCCAGATTTGAGACCTTTAGTACCGCTTGATGGCGGCAGATTTGCAACAAGCGATTTAAATGATCTATACCGAAGGGTTATCAATAGAAACAATCGATTAAGAAAACTCTTAGAATTAAAAGCACCTGAGGTGATTATAAGGAATGAGAAGAGAATGCTTCAAGAGGCAGTGGATGCGCTCTTTGATAATGGCCGACATGGAAGACCTATATTAGGTGCAGGTAATAGACCACTTAAGTCTCTAAGTGATATGCTTAAAGGAAAACAGGGTAGATTTCGTCAAAATCTATTGGGTAAACGCGTTGATTATTCTGGTAGGTCAGTTATTGTCATCGGTCCTGAACTTAATTTGCACCAATGTGGCCTTCCAAAGAAGATGGCTTTAGAGTTATTTGAGCCATTTATTATTAAGAAACTTAAAGAAAAAGGTCATGTTCATACTATAAAGAGTGCAAAACGTATGGTTGAGCAGGCTGGTTCTGAAGTATGGGATATTTTAGACGAGGTTATAAAAGATCACCCCGTTCTTTTAAATAGAGCCCCTACATTACACCGTCTGGGAATTCAGGCTTTTGAACCTATTTTAATTGAAGGAAAGGCTATAAGAATTCATCCATTGGTCTGCACTCCATTTAATGCTGATTTTGATGGCGACCAGATGGCAGTGCATGTACCGCTTTCGATAGAAGCCCAGATGGAATCAAGGATTCTTATGCTTTCATCTAATAATATATTTTCACCGGCTGACGGCAGGCCTATTGTTACTCCTACTCAGGATATTGTGTTAGGTTGTTATTATTTAACTCTTGAAAAAGATAATGTAAAAGGGGAAGGTAAGACATTTGCCGATACAGAAGAAGTTATTACTGCTTATCAGGATAAAGAGATACATCTACAGGCCAAGATTAAACTTAGATTACCAGATGGTAAGATTATTGCTACTACCTGCGGCAGAGTTCTGTTTAATGAATTATTGCCAAAAGGGTTTAGGTTTGTAAATGAGGTAATGAATAAATCAAAGTTATCCGAGATTATAAGCGAATGTTATAAGATGAAAGGACATGATGAATGCGTCCGTTTGCTAGATAGATTCAAAGATATCGGCTTTGAATACGCAACAATAGCTGGTTTATCCCTTGGTATAAATGATTTGACCATACCAAAGCAGAAGCAGGATATATTAAGAAAGGTAAAAGATGAGATAGATAAAGTAGAAAGGCAGTATAAAGAAGGTATTGTTACAAAGGGCGAGCGCTATAACAAAATAATTGATATCTGGACTCATGCAACTGAGAATATCTCTAATTGTGTTTTCAGTGAGTTGGGTTCATTTAATCCAATGTTTATGATGGCTGACTCAGGAGCCCGAGGTTCAAAACAGCAGATACGCCAGCTTGCTGGCATGCGAGGACTTATGGCTAAGCCTTCAGGCGAGATTATAGAAAGCGCAATTACCGCTAATTTTAGAGAAGGATTAACCGTATTAGAATACTTTATCTCGACTCATGGTGCGCGAAAAGGGTTAGCCGATACAGCCTTAAAGACCGCTGATTCTGGTTATTTAACCCGAAGACTGATTGATGTTGCTCAGGATGTAATAGTTACTGAGGAAGATTGTGGCACATTGAATGGTATTACAGTTAGTGCCATTATTCAGAAGGATGAAGTTATTGTTAGCCTTAAAGACAGAATTGTTGGAAGAGTTGCTCTGGATAATATAGTTGATGTTATTACTGATAAGGTTATTGTTAAAGCAAATGAGATGATTAGTGAGGAGCAGGCAGAAGAGATAGAGAAGGCTGGCATTGAGAGCATAAAGATAAGAAGTGTCCTAACCTGTGAAGCAAAATACGGTGTTTGTGCAAAATGTTACGGTCAAAATTTAGCAACCCAAAGGCCTGTTGAGTTAGGTGAGGCCGTAGGTATTATTGCTGCTCAATCAATTGGAGAGCCAGGAACCCAACTTACTATGAGAACCTTCCATATTGGAGGAACAGCTTCGGCTGTCGTTGAACAATTCTATCACCGGGCTAAAAACAAAGGTATCGTAAAATATCATAATTTGAGAACTGTTAGAATTAAAAAAGATAAATATCTAAGAGTTTTAAATAGGAATGGACAGATTAGCATCAACGATAAACGGGGTAGAGAATTAGAAAGGTATACTGTCCCCCAGGGTTCACAACTACTTGTAGATGATGACAAAGAGGTTAAAAAAGGTCAAATATTTGTTCAGTGGGATCCATATAATATTCCGATATTAACCGAGGTCTCAGGTAAGGTTGCATTTGAGGACCTAATCGAGGATGTTACCGTAAAACAGGAGATTAATGAAGCCACTGGTTTGCTTGAGAGGGTTGTTATTGAGCATAAGAGTGATTATCATCCTCAGATTGTTATTTTAGATAAAAACGATGAGATATTAGGTTTCTATCCAGTGGCTGCAAGAGCCCATATAGAGGTAGAGGATGGACAGAAGGTTGAGGCAGGAGATCTCCTGGCTAAGATACCAAGAAAGATTACCAAGACCAGAGATATTACTGGTGGTCTTCCGCGAGTTGCAGAGCTTTTTGAAGCAAGACGTCCGAAGGATCCGGCTATTATCAGTGAGATTGATGGTATTGTTGAATTAGATGAATCAAAGAAGGGTTTAAGAAAAGTTCAGGTTAAAAGTCCAACAGGTATGGTAAAGGAATATGTTATACCACATGGAAAACGTCTTAATGTTTATAAAGGAGATAAGGTCTATAGTGGACAGGAATTAACAGATGGTCCTATTGTGCCTCAGGACATATTAAGGATTCGCGGAGATAAAGAACTTCAGGAATACCTGGTTAATGAGATTCAGGAGGTTTATCGCCTTCAGGGTGTAAAGATTAATGATAAGCATATAGAGATTATTATTAGACAGATGCTCAAAAAAGTCAAAATTGAAGATCCAGGTGATACTAATTTTTTGATTGGTGAGCAGGTAGATAAAGTAAGGTTCAAGGAAGAGAATGAAAAGGTTGTCTCAAAAGGTAAAAGGGGTGCTAAAGCCTCGCCCGTGTTGTTGGGTATTACTAAAGCGTCATTGAATACCGACAGTTTTATCTCAGCAGCTAGTTTTCAAGAGACGACGAGAATCCTTACCAATGCAGCAGCATGTGGTATGAAGGATGAGTTAAGAGGTTTAAAAGAGAATGTAATTATGGGACACTTGATTCCTACAGGTTCAGGTTTTGAGAGTCATCGCAAAATTGATATAGAACTTAAAGAATCTTTTTAAAGAAGGACAAGGATTAAATATGCCAACAATAAATCAGTTAATAAGAAAAGGCAGAAAGAGGATAAAAAAGAAAACGAAATCTCCTGCCTTGGGTGGTTCTCCTCAAAAAAGAGGAGTATGCCTACAGGTCAAAACTCAAACGCCCAAAAAGCCAAATTCAGCCTTGCGCAAAGTAGCAAGAGTTAGGCTTACTAATGGCATGGAGGTTACAGCTTACATTCCAGGTATTGGTCACAATCTTCAGGAACACTCCATCGTGGCTATCCGGGGGGGTAGAGTAAAGGATTTACCTGGGATAAGATATCACATAATAAGAGGTAGGCTTGATGCAGCCGGAGTTGAAGGCAGAAAGAAATCAAGATCAAAATACGGAACCAAGCAGAGTAAATAAATAGGGATAGATTCTTATGAGAAGAAAGACAAAAAAGAGGAAATCCAAGTCTATTTCCAGAGATCCAGATGTTTTAATATCTCAATTCATAAATATGATAATGTGGGACGGGAAGAAGGCTAAGGCTAAGAAGATAGTCGAGCAGGCTTTAGAAATAGCAGCAAAAAAACTTAATAGAGGAGCCAAGGAGGTGTTTTCTAAAGCAGTTAATAATGTCAAGCCTACATTAGAGGTGAAATCTCGGAGAATTGGTGGTGCTACATATCAGGTTCCAGTTGAAGTCTCATCTGATAGAGCAATATCTTTAGCCTTTAGATGGATAAGGAATGCTGCAAGGAGCAAGAAAGGAAGTCCTATGAAAGACCGCTTAGCCAGTGAGTTAATAGCGGCTTTCAACAATGAGGGTGCTGCGGTTAAGAAGAAGGAAGATACTCATAAGATGGCTCAAGCAAATAAGGCATTTAGTCATTACCGATGGTGAAGACGATAGATAAAACGCAAAATAGTAAAATGGAAGAAAAAAGACAGTTCAGCTTAAGAAATACGAGAAATATTGGCTTAATGGCTCATATAGACGCAGGAAAAACAACAACTACCGAACGCATCCTGTATTACACTGGTCGTGTGCATAGAATGGGCGAAGTTGATGCTGGTACTGCCACTATGGATTGGATGCAACAGGAGCAGGAACGTGGTATTACTATAACCAGTGCTTCCACTACCTGTTTCTGGAGAGGCACCAGAATTAACATTATTGATACACCAGGCCATGTTGATTTTACGGTTGAGGTAGAGCGTTCACTAAGAGTCTTAGACGGAGCCATTGTGGTATTCTGTGCAGTTGGTAGTGTTGAACCGCAATCTGAGACTGTCTGGCGCCAGGCTGATAGATATGAAGTACCCAGAATCGCCTTTATAAATAAAATGGATAGGGTGGGCTGTGATTTCTATGGAACTCTTAAGGAAATGGATGAGAAACTTAACGCACCAGCCTATCCTCTTCAGTTGCCTCTGGGGATAGAAGATAATTTCCGAGGAATTATTGATTTGATACATATGAAAGCTAGAGTCTATGAAGACAATTTAGGTTTAAAGTTTTCTGAGCAACCTATACCACCTGACTTATTAGATGAGGCTAAAAGATATCGGGAGAGATTGATAGAGAGATTGGCTGAAAGTGACGATGTTTTATTAGAAAGATTCATCCATGGACAAGAACCTGAACCTCAAGAGATTATAAAAGCTGTAAGAAATCTTACTATTAAGAATGAATTTGTGCCAGTTTTATGCGGTTCTGCTTTGAAGAATAAAGGAATTCAGTTATTGATTGATGCCATAGTTGATTATTTGCCTTCACCTGAGGAGGTTAAGTCCATTGAAGGGGTAAATCCAGTAACCGGCGAAAAAGAGATAAGACAGGCTAAGGATGAGGAGAGTTTTTGTAGTTTAGCCTTTAAAATAATGACTGATCCTTATGTGGGCAAATTAACCTTTTTTAGAGTATATTCAGGAGTGCTTAAGTCAGGCGCCTATGTCTATAATGCAAATAAAGGCAAGAAGGAAAGGATAGGTAAATTAGTCCAGATGCATGCTAATAAACAGGAGATAAGAAAGCAGGTATTTGCCGGTGATATTGCTGCTGCAGTAGGCCTTAAGGAAACTGATACAGGAGATACTATCTGCGATGAGAAACACCCTATCATTTTAGAAAAGATTGAATTTCCTGAACCGGTGATTTCTTTGGCTATTGAACCAGAGACAAAGACAGATCAAGACAAATTGGGCATTGCTCTTAATAAGTTAACAGAAGAAGACCCTTCTTTTAAAGTTAGTTATAATAAGGATACCAATCAAACCATTATCTCGGGGATGGGGGAGTTACATTTAGAGATTTTAGTTGATAGATTATTAAGGGAGTTTAAGGTTAAAGCCAAGGCAGGCAGACCTCAGGTAGCTTACAAAGAGACCATAAAAGAGTCTGTAAATTCAACTGGGAAGTTTATCCAGCAGACAGGTGGACGAGGACAATATGGTCATGTGGTGATAAAGATGGAACCAGGAGATAAAAATTCAGGGATTATATTTATAAATAAGATAAAAGGTGGAGTTATTCCAAAAGAGTTTATACCAGCAGTTGAAAAAGGTATACATTCTGCAGCAGATAGTGGTATATTAGGTGGTTATCCTGTAACTGATGTAAAGGTTACATTGGTAGATGGTTCTTATCATGAGGTGGATTCATCTGAGGTGGCATTCAACATGGCTGCCTCATATGCATTTACAGAAGGACTGAAGAGGACAAAGTGTGTTATTTTAGAACCTATAATGAAATTAGAAATAATTACACCAGAGGAGTATTTAGGTGCAGTAGTGAGTGATTTAAATTCAAGACGGGCTCAGATAGAGTCAATCAAACAGAAAAGAAATATAAGGATAATTAATGCAAGTGTTCCATTGGCAGAGATGTTTGGATACGCTACAGATATAAGGTCTTTAACCAGTGGTAGAGCGACCTATACGATGGAACCGCATCATTATCAAGAAGTACC
>CAZQVU010000014.1:0-14196 GCA_964596885.1 uncultured Planctomycetia bacterium | reverse complement strand
TCTACTGGTGTAACTAACCTTAATGTCTTAAAAATAGGTGCTGGGTGAATTCGGATAGACAACTTATGTTCACTTTGTTCCATAAGTTGTATCCTCATTCATCTTAATTTTAAAGTAACTAAACTCAATAGAGCCAATATAGCGGCTACCAACCATAATCTCACAGTAATCTTGGGTTCAGACCATCCTTTAAGTTGTAGATGATGATGAAAAGGAGCCATTAAAAATATCCTCTTCCCTCTTATTTTGAATGAAGTTATCTGTAAAATAACAGATAAAGCCTCAATAACAAATATGCCCCCCACAAAAAAGAGTATTAATTCTTTCTTTATAAAAACAGCTACTGTTCCCAACGCTCCACCCAAAGCCAAAGAACCTGTATCACCCATAAACACCTCTGCCGGATAACTATTAAACCATAAGAAGCCCAATCCAGCACCAATTAAACTTGAACAAAATACCGTCAGTTCCCCTGCTTCTGGAATAAATATAATCTGAAGATATTGACTGAACTTCAGGTGTCCGCTTAGATAACTTAAAACGGCATATGTCAAAGCTATTATAATTACACATCCAACGGCTAAGCCATCTAGACCATCTGTCAAATTGACTGCATTAGATGAACCAACAATTACTAAAACTATAAAGACGATATAGAATACTCCAAGATTTACTATCAAGTCTTTAAAAAAGGGAATGTCTAAACGCATGGTAATCTCAGGATTAAAGTAGATATAAAGCCCAATCACAAACCCTATAATAGTCTGTCCTATCAATTTAGTCGTCACAGTTAAACCAGTAGATTTATCCTTAACCAACTTTAAATAATCATCAACAAAGCCAAGAAAACCAAACCAGATTGTTGAACCCAAAACAAAAATCACATAGGAATTTCCTAAATCAGCCCAGAGTAGAGTAGATATCAAGATGCCGATTAAGATAATTAATCCCCCCATCGAAGGCGTCCCTATCTTGTCTTTATGCAGAGGGAATAAACCAGGTATAGTTTGAGTTCTAACATTCTGCCAAATCTTTAACCTCTTCAATCTATTAATAATAGGTCGGCCGACTAAAATGCAGACCAAAAAGGCTGTAAAAGCAGCCGCTACAGACCTGAAAGTAATGTATCTTACGACATTAAAGCCAAAAAAGATATCCTTTAATGGGTAAAGTAACTCATAAAGCATTTAACAATCTCCTCTGGTTTCATTGAACGCGATCCTTTAAATAGAATTATATCTTCAGGTTGGCAAATTTCTTTAAGGATAGAGGCGGCTTCTTTGGCAGTTTTAGTATAGTAAACTCTACTCTTATCCATACCAGAACACCGGGCACCCTCATATATAAAGAAAGCCTCCTTCCCCATAGTAATTAAACAATCTATGCCAGATAAGGCAATCTTCTGGCCAATTTTAAGATGTAGTTCTTTACTAAATCTACCCAATTCCAACATATCGCAACAGACGACAATAGACCTTCTTCCTTGGGCTAAGTTAGACAGGGTTTGAATTGCTAAATCCATACTTTCAGGATTGGCATTATATCCATCATTAATTAGAAGCATACCATTTAATTTAATTCTATTCATACGCATAGGTGGAGGCTTAAATCTTGAAAGACTTTCTCTTATATTATCAAAACTAATCTTAAATAGCCTTGAAACTGCAATCGCACAAAGGGCATTATAGATATTAAATTCTCCTATTAAATTCAAAGATATCTTTTCTTTTCTATTAACCTTAAATATAAGTTGGTCTTTACCTACTTGAATATCTGTTGCCATAAAATCACTCTTATTTTTAATTCCGAAGGTTACTACTCTGCCTTTATATCCTTTACTAAGTCTAACAAGATTATCGTCGTCATTATTTAAAATAGCAACTCTCTTTTTACCTCTTAAAGTTTTAATAAGTTCCCATTTAGCCTTGGCTATATTTTTGATATCTTTAAGATATTTTAGATGCACAGGGTAGATACAGGTAATTGCTCCTATATTAGCCAGGGCTATCCGATTGAGGTTAGTAATTTCACCGGGATGATTCATTCCCATTTCTAAAATTGCTATATTATGCTCCTTCCTTAATCTTAAAAGAGTTAGAGGTAAACCGATTTCATTATTCTGTGTGCCGATATTCTTTAAGACCCTGAACCTACTTTCTAATATACTGGCAGTCATCTCTTTTGTAGTCGTTTTACCGCATGAGCCGGTAATAGCAATTACTGGAATGTCCACCTGCCTTCTTACTACATGAGCTATTTTAGCTAAAGTCTTTCTTGTATCCTCAACCTTTATTAAAACTGAATCCTTGAGTTTTGCCTTTATCCTGCTATTTTTTTGAATAATAAAAAATCTTACACCCTTTTTATAGGCATCTATAATAAAATCATGACCATCATATCTTTTGCCCTTGATAGCAATAAAAGCCTCATAAGGCTTAATAACTCTTGAATCGATACTAAAATCACAAACTGAGGCATCCCTATCTCCTGCAAGTAATACACCTTGGCTGGTTCTTAGAATGGAATTCACATCTATTCTCATCTTGTTTTTCTAATTAGTAATTGTCTTGCTATCTTGAAATCATCAAATGGAATAACCTTATCTTTATAAATCTGAGTGGTCTCATGGCCTTTACCAGCCACTAAAATTATATCATCATCTCTGGCTTTTCTAAAAGCCTCTTTTATAGCCCCCTTCCTATCTGGAATAATTATATATTTTTGATTATCTTCTGGAGTGAAACCGGATATTATGTCATTAAAAATATCTTGTGGTTTTTCACTCCGTGGGTTATCTGTAGTTATTATAGTAAAACGGCTATATCTTATAGCCACTTTTGCCATAAGAGGTCTTTTAGTTTTATCCCTATCTCCTCCGCAGCCAAAAACGGTAATAATCCCTCTTTTAGAAGGAACTATCTCTTTTAAAGATACAAGGACATTCTCTAAAGCATCTGGGGTATGGGCATAATCGATAAATACTCTAAAAGGTTGACCTTCTCTAACTTCCTGAAGCCGACCAGGTAAACTTCTTACTGACTCTATTGCCTTTTTTATCAATCTTAAATCAATACCTTCATTATAACAAAAACAAGAGGCAGCTAAAATATTATAAATGTTGTAAAGCCCTATTAACTTTGACAATATTTCAACTTTTTTATCTTTTATCTTTAGAATGAATCTACTTCCATCTGGAGTTAGTCTAATACTATCTGCTTTCACATCTGTTTGATTTTTTATACCATAAGTAAGAATATTGGCTTTCGTTATTTTTTTAAGATAACCAGAGGCTTTATCATCTCTATTTAAAACAGCCAAACTACCTGCTTTTAGATTTTTAAAAAGGATTGACTTGGCTGCAAGATATCTGTTTAAATCTTTATGATAATCTAAATGTTCAGGTGTTAGATTAGTAAATATAGCAGCCTTAAAATCTAACCCATCTACTCTATATTGATTTAGGGCATGGGATGATACCTCAAGGATAACATAATCAGAGTTGTTTTTGATAGTTTTATCTAATAAATTATGTAAAGTCATACAAGGAGGGGTGGTATGTTTTAACTTTATAAAATCTTGATTTAAAATCTTAAATCCGAGTGTGCCAATAAGAGATGTTTTTAAATCGGCTTCTTTTAGAATTCTATCAATTAATAAACTTGTGGTCGTCTTTCCATTGGTACCCGTTATGCCAATTAATTTAATCTTTTCTATTTTAGGAGCAAAGAAATTATTAGATATCTGGGCTAGAGTCTTTCTTGTATCATCCACTAAAATCTTTACTACAAAAGGTGGAACTTTAATATCCTTTTGACAGACAACTACTTTAGCCCCTCTTGATATAGCCTCTGGTATAAAATTATGGCCATCATATCTTTTGCCTTTGATAGCCACAAAAATACTATTTTTCTCAATATCCTTTGAATTATAGCTTATATTGCCTATATTAATATCTAATCTTTTAGGTTTATTCTTATATTTAACACCTTTAAGTAGTTTGCTAAGATTACTCATATTAGTCTAGTCCGTAGTTCTCTATATACTTTATGACCTCTTCGGCTACATTTTTAAAAACAGGAGCAGCCACCGAACCACCATAATAGATGGGCTTAGGTTCATCAACCACTACAATCATTGCTATTTGAGGATTATCCTTAGGCATAAAACCACAAAATGAAGCTATAAATTTACTATGTGAATAACCTCCTTGGGGCTTTACCTTTTGGGCTGTACCAGTTTTACCGCATATGCTATATCCGGCTATCTTTGCCCTTTTGCCTGTACCACTTTCTACTGCCTTAGCTAGAATCTCCTTTAGTTTGTCAGATGTCTCCTTGCTGCATACCCTTTTTAATGGCTCTGGTTTAAACTTCTTGACACACTCATTATAACTGTTAATTATACATTTTACAAGATGAGGTTTTACCATCAAGCCATCATTAGCAATAGCTGACATAGCAACAAGCATTTGTAGAGGTGTGACGGCTATCTCCTGGCCTATAGGAATAGCCGAAATTGAAACCCTTGACCAATTACTTGGTGATTTTACTATGCCTTCTTCTTCGCCAGGTAAATCAACACCAGTCTTTTGGCCGAATCCAAACCTTTTTATGTAATCATAAAGAATATCTTCGTCTAATCTTTGAGCCACCTTCACAACACCTATATTGGATGAATACTTAATGATATCCTCAAATGTTAATTGCTTAAACGGTTTATAATCATGTAATATGTGATTATAAACTTTATATCTTCCCTCTTCGCAATAAATCTTATCATCTAAGGATACGACCTTTTCTTCTAAAGCACATGTTGCTGTAACTATTTTAAATACTGAACCTGGTTCAAAGATATCACAGATAGCCCTGTTTCTTCTAGTTGCCGGATCATAATTCCCAAAATCGTTAGGATTAAAAGTGGGTCTATTACAAAGAGCAAGAATTTCTCCATTGGAGGGATCCATAATAATTAATGAGGCTGATTTGGCTTTATATTTATGATAGACCTTATCCAGTTCTCTTTCGGCTATATATTGGATAAATCTGTCTATGGTAAGTAATATGTTATAACCATCTAAGACGGGTGTAATCTGATATTCATTGGCTTTAATCGTTCTTCCTTTAGCATCCTTTGATATAATACTTAAACCTGGTACTCCTTGTAGGTAGTCATTGTAATACAACTCCAATCCCTCCAGACCTTCATTATCTATACCTACAAATCCCAATATATGCGAAGCTAAAATCTGATTGGGATAAAAGCGCCTGCTCTCTTTTATTAATCCAACACCCTCAATATTAGCCTTCTCTATATTTTGGGCACAATTTGTACTAATATGCCTCTTAATCCAGATAAAGGCCTTATCTTTATGAAGCTTTTTTAAAATACTTTCTTCTTTCATATTAAGAAGTTCTGCCAATTTAGAAGCCGTGCCTTCGAAATCAGTTATCTTTCGAGGATTCGCATAACAGGATGGAACATCAAAATTTATAGCCAACTCTTTCTTTTTGCGGTCATATATAATACCACGTTTAGGAGTAGTTTTATAGTAAGTAGTATGCTGCCTATTAGCTAAATCTTGAAGATAGGTTGATTTTACAACCTGGAGATAATAGAGGCGAAATACGCAGATGCAAAAAGGAAGAAACAGAAATAAAAGCAAGACAAATATAGAACGGCAATTGTAATCTTTCTCGCGCACAATTTTCCACTATTTAGGGTTTTAATATTGAATAGATTCAGCTTCAGCTTCTCGGCTTATACCGAAGATATTAAAGAGACCTGCCTGGTTAGTTTTAGAAATTTTTTCACTCCTGGCTTCATCAGTATCTAAATAAACAATTTGGTTTCTATCGGGAATGCAAAAATCAAGATTATTTGAAACTAAAGCAATCTCAATGTGTTGAGGCGTCTTCTTCTTAGAATTATTATACATTAGATAACTATTCTCATTAAGTAAACTGCTTAATATCTTCTTATTCTTGCCAATCTGATAACTTAATCTTATCAGTGTAGTTTGCTGGTGGATATAATAAATTGAAACAAATACGATAATTGCTAAAATCATTAAAAATTTTCCTATTACTCTCATTTATTAACCTACCTTCACAGCCACTCTAAGTTTAGCACTCCTTGCTCTGGGATTTTCTCTAATCTCCTCCCTTTTAGGCGTAATTGGTTTTTTAGTCAATATTCTCAATAGATCCTTATGGGCAAACTCCTTAAATTTATTTTTAACTATTCTATCCTCAAGTGAATGAAAGGAAATAACGCAAATTCTTGATTTATCTCTTAAAAAAGGTACTGCCTTCATCAAACTTGTTTCCAAGGCTTCTAACTCTCTATTAACAGCAATCCTAAAAGCCAGGAAAGTTCGTGTTGCTGGATTAATCTTCTCTCTTCTAAAAGGTATAGCACTTTTTACAATGTTAGCTAATTGGCTAGTTGAAGATATGGGTTTACTACTCCTTCTTTTAACTATCGATGAGGCAATTCTATGTGCATATCTTTCTTGGCCATACTCAAACAATATCTTGCTTATTTCCTCTTTGGATAAATTATTAACTAAATCAAAAGCTGTTATCCTAAAACCTCTATCCATTCTCATATCCAAGGGACCTTCTTTTAAAAAACTGAAGCCACGCTCTGCTTTATCCAACTGATAACTGGAGACACCTAAATCATATAATATAGCATCGACTTTATCTATCTTTAAATCATTGAGGATCTTATCTAAATTACGAAAATTGCCGTAGATTAATTCAGAGTTTCCTTTATAATCTCTTAAATTTTCCCTGGCTATATCTAAAACCTCCCTATCTTGATCTATTCCAATTAACTTTCCTCCAGGAATAATATGATTCAATATATCAATACTATGTCCTCCTCCTCCCACTGTACAATCTACAACTACATCTCCGGGTTTTAAATTCAAAAACTCTAAGACCTCTTTCTTCATAACTGGTCTATGCGTTAGGTTCTCTTCCATAATAAAGCATTTATTTTATGCCTGATGTTGGTCCAATTAAAGTATGGGCATTTGAATGTCTTAGAATCTTAAGTGTTGTTTCATCAAAATGTAGACTATTACTTTGATGCTCTAAAGCTCTTTTTTTCCTCAAGAGTTCCAAAGGAATGCCCAATTCTAAAAAATTAACTTCTTTTGTGGTAGTAAAACGAATGCGAATACTTCTCATCATCCTCCCCCCCTCCTTACATTATTTATTAGGATCATCAGGAGGTTTAAATAAATCTTCAGCTACATCCTCAAATAGAGTCTCTGTATCACTATAGTACTTATCCCAGGCATCTTCATCCCAAATCTCAAATCTATTAGAGACTCCAACCACTACGACATTCTTCTTTATTCCAGCGTATTTTTTTAGATATTGAGGTATAAGGATTCTTCCTTGCTTATCAAAACTCGCCTCAGAGGCTCCTGAGAAGTAAAAACGGTTAAATTTTCGAGAGTCACTTCTTGTAAAAGGTATGCTTTTAAACTTCTGCTCTTGGAGTTTCCATTCTTCTTCGGTGAATACAAATAGACATTTATCTAAACCGCGGGTAATGTAGACCTTTTCTATATAATTTTCTTTGAGCATCTTGCGGAACTGGGCAGGGATTATAAGGCGTCCTTTTCTATCTATGGAATGTCTATATTCACCATAAAACATCTGTCCTCCACTTTCCTCCACTAACTACCACAAGTATACCCTATAGCCATTTATGTGTCAAGGAAAAATTTTACTTTTTTTATTGCTACACAATAAGATGTGTAAATTTTAGATTCTAAGGACAAGATATAGGGGGTTGGAAAGTGGTTTTTTTGATAGGTTTGGAAAATAAAAAACAAGCTTTTAAAAAAGCTTGTTATCTGGAAATTTTAATATTCTTTTATTTGTCTCTATTCTTTATGGCTTCATTAGCCAGACGGTCAGCCTCTTTATTCTGCTCTCTTCTTATATAATCTATCTCTACTTTTTTATATCCTCTAATTAAATGTTTAGCAAGGAGATAAAGTATTTTGATATTATTACTTTTAACTTTGTATCTTCCTCGAAGTTGCCTTACTAATAACTCACTATCTGATTTTATTTCTATCTCTCTAAACCCTAAAATCAGTGCCTCTATTAAGGCAGTAGTCAAGGCAGTATATTCTGCTACATTATTTGTAGCCTTTCCAATGTATTGGCTAACCTTTTCTACACATCTATGATTAATATCATAGACCAAAACACCAATCCCGGCATCTCCCGGATTCCCATAACTTGCACCGTCTATAAAAAGAATACCTCTTTTATCTCTAATACTACTCAAAAATTTAATCCTCTAAATATAATATACGAGAGCAATTTTCACAAGTCACAATCTTCGTTCCCATCTTAACTTCATTGATTAATTGAGGTGGAAGCGTCATAAAACACCCCTGGCAGGTTCCATCTTTAATACTAACTATGGCTATAGAATCTTTTTTATTTCGAAGAATTTTTTCGTATTTGGCTAAAATAGAACTGTCAATCATTGGTGTCATCTTTTCTCTTTCTTTCTTTAATTCATCTATCTTTTTATCCAGTTCAGCCATCCTTTGATTTATCCGCTGTAGATTCTTTTCCATCACCTGCCTAATCTTAGCAAGCTCTTCCTCGCCTTGCTTAACCTCCTTTTCTTTCTCATCAATCTCATCTAATAATTTAAGTGTCTCCTCTTCAATTATAGAATTATCTGTTTTCTTCGAACTAATCTCCTGTTGAAGCAATGAATATGACTTATTATCTTTTACTTTATAAAGTTGCAACTGAAGTTTTTTAATCTCTCCTTCTCTGGATTCAAGATCAACTTCCTTCTCTTTTTGTCTAACCTTCAACTCCTTTAACTCCTGATTAAGTCCCTCTATCTTATTTTTAAAATTTTCATAAACAATCTTCTCTTCTTCCTTCTTTCGAGGCAATTCCTCTTTTTCCTTTTCTAATTTGATAATTCTTGAGTCTAAGTTCTGGAGTTGTATCAAATATTTTATTTGTTCATTCATAATAAAATAAATAGTGGATGTAATAGGGCCTGCACCTTGACCTTTACGCTGTTAGATATTTTTGGTGGGTGGTACAGGATTTGAACCTGTAACCTCTGCGATGTGAACGCAGCGCTCTAACCAACTGAGCTAACCACCCTGTGTCTGCTATCTCTACAAAGGGATAAGTGGCGCTCTAACCAAATAAGCTAATTGCCTATACCTCTTCGGCTAAACTCAAATTACAAATTCCAAACAACAAACAGGTTGCAAACCTAAGAAAATTCATATCTATCTTGTCTATAATATTCTCATTTAAGATTTGAATCATTTACCCTCTGTCTATTGTTTGAAATTTGTCATTTGTGTATTGTAATTCCCAATTTCGCTAAAGGCGGAATTAGGTGGTGGGCCCACTAGGACTCGAACCTAGGACCTACTGATTATGAGTCAGCTGCTCTAACCAACTGAGCTATGGGCCCTATTTTCTATTTAATCTTTTATCTTATCCTTAAATATATCTGTGTTAATTTGAGTTAATTAATGATTGTTTGTATCTATATTATACAAATATGATTTTAAAAATCAACAAAAAAAATTATATTTTGATACGTAACCTCAAAAGTAGACATCCGGGAACACAAAAATAGGCATTGACAATTATTGATTAATAGCATATGAAATGCCTCTTGAAATTCCTCTTGAGCGTTGGAATAGAGCTATTAAAGAAGGCCACTCTAAGCTCAGGCCTATCCCTGAGAATACAGACTTAGATATTATATTCTCGCTACATTTTCAAAGAACAGTATATAATGATGGAGCCTTTAAATTCCAAGGCAGAACGTTATCAACATATTTACATTATTAATAAAGAAAGAAAAAGAACCAAAAAGAAAGGAAAATTACTGCTATCCTTAATGTCTATTTTCTCGTTTCCTAATGTCTATTTTTAAAAGTTACGCAACACCTACAACCTTTGACACTCAGGACAAAAATAACTACTCCTATTATTTATTTTTACATTACTGATCCTGGCGCCGCATCTTCTGCATCTTTTGCCCTTTCTTTGATAAACCTTAAGGACTTGCTGATATCTACCCTTTGAAGTATCCGGGCGCAGATAATCATTTATAGATGAACCGCCTAAATGGATGGCTTTTCTTAAAACATTCTGAATTGCATAATATAGTTTTTTTATCTTAACATCTTTAATAACTGAGGAAATTGCCTTTGGATGAATCTTAGCTTGAAATAATGCCTCAGTTGCATAGATATTACCTAAACCTGAAAATATCTTCTGGTCAAGGAGTAAACTCTTTATCATCCTCTTTCTGGATTTTAGAACTTTGGCAAAATCTTGAAACGAAATGCTTAAATAGTCAGGGCCTGTGCGGGAAGATAAAAAATCATCCAATTCGCTTCTATTGATTAGTTTCATATATCCAAATTGACGGACATCTCGATAGCGAAGCTGGTCATTGCTATTTTTAAATTCAAAAATCAAATGGGTATATTTATCTAATGGATGGGAAGAAGGTAAGTACAAAAGTTGACCTGAAATCTTTAAATGGATTACAAGACAATAATCTTTAGATAAATATAAAATTATGAATTTACCTTGACGCTGGATATCTACAATCTTAGAATCTTTAACTTTGTTAATGAAAAAACTCTTCTTATTCTTTATTATCTTGCTTAAACGAATATGAACTTTCGAGATTTTTTTGGCAAGAATTCTCTTTCGTAAATCAACTACTATATTTTCGACCTCAGGAAGTTCTGGCATAATTCAAATTCCAAAAGTATCTACAAAGCATCAATCTTATTTATTACCAGACCACTATAAAGCTTTGGGTAAAAGTATGTTGATTTGCGTGGTAATCTTTCATCTTCTAAGGCTACCTTTATAATCTCATCAGGTGTAATTGCTGAAAGAAAAATAGCCACTCTGTTTTTTTTCCTATTAGCCTGCCTTATAAGGTCTCTGACATCATGAAAGTAGTTTATTTTATTATCTGAGACTTTAAGAATCCTTCTAATAATTAATCTATGGGCTAAAGTAACATTCAATTTATCTACATACGAAAGTCTCTTCTTTCTGGCAACCTTTTTTACTATACTTTTAGAGTCAAGAGTCAAAATATAAAATCTCCTACTATAATATAAACCATACTTATAATCGGAGGGATTACTTGAGATTACTGAAGACAACATCTTTTCTTTATCCTTTACCTCCTCAATACTAAAATATCTCTTCAAATCTTCTAAAAGGTCTCTCAGATGCCTTAAGTTCACATCGCAAATTAACCTGTGTATAGGATATATCTTTAACCCTTCACTGTCTAAATTGGTAAAATACATCATAGTATAATCCTTATTCGCCCCATCCTTTAAATAGGTGCGATACTTCAAGGCAGTCTCATAGCGATGGTGGCCATCAGCAATAAAGACCTTTTTTCTCTTCATAATATCTTGAATTTCATTTATCTGTTTTGAATCTGAGATTCTATAGAGAGCGTGCTCTATTTTATTTCCATCAGTTATCTTTATAAAGGGTTTTTTAGAAAGAGTCTTTTTTAAAATTTTATCTATTTTGCCTAATTTATCAGAATATAGAGAGAAGACAGGGCTAAAATTAGCTTTTGTTCTTTTTAGTAATTCAAATCGGTCCTTTCTGGGTCCGGGGAGGGTATCTTCATGAGGATATATGGCCTTTTTATCAAAATCCTGTATCTTAAATAAAGCAATAAATCCTAACCTATCTATCCTTCTTTTTGTTTGTTCATCATAATAATTCTGCCTATATACATAAATACATGGTCTATTATCCTGAATTAGAATATCCTCTTTTTGCCACCTCTTTAATAATTTAGCAGCGCGGCTATAACGATTATTACTTCTTGTATCTTTTGAATAAGTTTTACCTAATATTAAACGAATAACATTGTACTTACTCTGTCTATAATAGGCATCCTGCTCTTTCTTGGATATGATATCATAAGGTGGGGCTACAACATTATTCATATTTCCAATCTTTTCTTGATTGTAAACAAAGGCTCTAAATGGCTTTATTTCTATCATTTTCCTATCTTTCCAAATAAACTTATGCCAATTACCAAACCGATTAAGTCAGCCGCAAGATCTAATAAACTTGATTGCCTGTATATCAAAAATGACTGGTAATATTCATCAACCCCTCCAATCAAAAAACCTGTCAGCAAAGCTACCAGAAAGAGTTTTTTATAACTAAATGAGACAGTTACATTATAGGCTCTAATTAAAAGATACCCCAAGATACTATATTCAATAATATGTAATATCTTATCTAAATAAGTAATATTAATTCTCTGAACTTGAGAAATATTCAATGAAGATAGAAAAAATATCAAAAAGATATAACCGAGGGGAAAAATCCAATACTTAAATAATAATTTATTCTTTATTCCCACTACTACCCTTTGGTGATTTAGCTTTGTCAGCCATCTGTTTTTGTTTATATTCTTTACTTCTATAATCTGTAGCATAAAAGCCTGAGCCTTTAAATATAATGCCACTTCCCTTTCCAATTAATCTTTTTAAACTTCCGCCGCAATTTTGACATCTCTTTAAAGGCTCGGCTGTTATACTTTGAAATACCTCAAATCTCTTCTTGCATCTTTTGCATTCGTATTCGTAGGTAGGCATTATTTAACTCCTAAAGAATTTCTTTACCTTTTTCATAAACGATTTGCTCAATGGATCTAGATTTTCACCTCTGGATTCAGCAAATTTTCTTAATAATTCTTTTTGTTCTTCATTAAGATTAGTGGGTGTCTCCACAATAATCTTTACATATTCATCTCCCTGGCCATAACCTCGCAAACTCGGCAAACCTTTTCCTTTTAATCTAAATATCCTGCCACTTTGTGTTCCTGGAGGTACTTTCATCTTCACCTTTCCATCTAAGGTAGGTACAATCTTCTCACTACCCAAGGCAGCCTCAGTAAAACTTATAGGAACTTCCACCATAATATCGTTGTCTCTTCGTTTAAATAACTCGTGAGGTTTCACATTAATCAACACATATAGATTGCCTCTTTTAGCACCTCTTTCTCCGATATTACCTTCATTTGGAATCTTTAATCTCAGTCCAGTATCTGCTCCTTTAGGGATACGGACTGTTATCTTTCTCCTGCCTAAAACCTTACCCTTTCCCTTGCATTCAGGACAAGGTGTTTTAATTATCTTACCCCGACCTTTACACTTTTGGCATGTCCTCGAAATACTAAAGAATCCTTGTGAAAATCTTATCTGCCCTGTCCCATTACACAGAGGACAATCCTCTTCTTTTGTTCCTGGTTTTGCACCTGAGCCTCCACACCTTTTGCAGGGGTCTTCCCTTTGTATATATATAGTCTTATCAACTCCGCGGGCAACCTCTTCTAGAGTTATCTCTAACTCGTATTGTATGCTTGAGCCGGGCTCAGGACCTCCTCTCCTGCGCCTCCCAGAAAACATCCCCAAATCTATACCGAAACTCTCAAAGATATCACCTAAACCTCCGAATCCTTCAAATATATCAGCTAAATCTTCGAAATGGGTAAAATTCTCCCACCTGAATCCTCCAGCGCCGAATTCACTTCTTAAACCCTCATGGCCAAACTGGTCATATTTGGCTCTTTTTTGAGAGTCACTTAAAACCTCATAAGCCTCTGATATCTCCTTGAATTTCTCTTCGGCCTCTTTTCTATTGGTTGGATTTCTATCAGGGTGATATTTAAGGGCAAGTTTTCTATAAGCTTTTTTAATCTCCTCAGCTGAAGCATTTCTTGAAACACCTAAGATTTCGTAATAATCTCTTTTAGCCATAATTTTTAAAAAATACAAATATCAAATTTCAAATAAATTCAAAATTCTAATAATCAAAACATCTCTAAATTTCTAATTGCTCTAATTAACCTAATTTCTAATCAATACCCAATTTCCAATACCCAATGTCTAAAGAGATTATTCTGTCATTGGTATTTGGTCTTTATTTAGGTCAATTAGAAATTAGGTCAATTAGAAATTTGCTTTTCCGCTTCTCTATTAGGTCAATTAGAAATTAGTAATTCGTCATTTTTGCTGTTTGTTTGTAATTTGTCTCGGTTTCGCAATTTGACGCTTGGTGCTTGTTATTTGTTATTTATCTTTTTTTTCGTTTTTCTTAT
>CAZQVU010000013.1:0-14270 GCA_964596885.1 uncultured Planctomycetia bacterium | reverse complement strand
ATCTGTGTGAATCTGTATTATTTGATTACTTTTTAAATATTCATACCTTTAGTATCCCATCCATGGGATTAGTAATAATTCATACCTAAATTCTGGGGGAGTGTTCACATTTAATATGAAATCAAAATAAATTTTATATTCTATATTTATCTAAGACTTCTCTATCTAATGGCTTAACCTCCATATAGTTAACTATATTACTCCTTTTATAGAATCTTATCCTAACTATATCTTTAGTTTTGGTATAAGAGGCTAATATCCTCCCCGATAGATTAATCAGATTCAAATTAAACCTTCCCCGATAGAGTGCCGTTGGACCTGGTATTCTTTCTGGTTTTAATATTATGTCATCATCCCTTCTTAAACCTTCGATCTTCTTATTTTCAGATTTATCCCTTCCAACCACCAATTTTTGTTCAGAATCAAGACGAAAATGTCTGCCCACTTTTAATAAGGCTACATTGTCTATAGTTAATTGCCCACATTCAATTAAATCCTTTACCTTTTTTGAAAATTCTCTATCTGTTAGCAGACATCCTCCTGCAGGCGAAAGGTAATGTTTTATATTCATTTCTCTTGCTAAATCAAGTTGTCTTCTTCTTGAGCGACCTTGGATATCTAAAAGGTCATCTCTTTTGAGCCAACCTTTCATCTCAGGTTCGGTTGGTTCCAATAATCTTGCAGAAAGTGGCCTCACCACTAATCCCTTCAAGGATGTCTTTTCATCTATCAAATTAAGAATCTCCCTTCTTTGAGACATAGGCCTTTCCCCTAAAACCTCTCCAGTAATAATAAAACTTGCTCTTTTTTCCCTCATCAATTCCTTCGCTTTTTTTAACATAAATATATGGCAGTCAATACAGGGATTAAGGTTCTTCCCATAGCCATATGTTGGTTTTCTAACTATTTTTAAATAATCAACTGAATCTCTTAAATCTATAATGTGGTGTTTTATATTAAACTCACAGGATACCTGAGATGAGATATCTACAGCAGCACTTGAGGAGACAAAAGGCATCCAGAAGGTAACTGCTTCAACTAAGACCCCTTCATCTAAAATTAATTTAGTCGCTAAGATACTATCTAATCCGCCACTTAAAAGTGATATTGCTTTAACCAATATAAACCTTTTCCTAACAAGACTAAAATAGAAATAAATAAAGAGGCTATAACAACACCAACTAATATAGCCAAAAAGGCATATCTGAATTTGATCTTAAATATACTCGCTGCCAGAGCTCCAGTCCAGGCACCAGTTACAGGAAGAGGAATACTCACAAACAAAATCAATCCTAAAGTTTCATATTTCTGAATAAGATAGGCTCTTTTTCTTGTTTGTTCAGCCAATCTGTCAAAAAAATGACACCACAATCTAAACCTTCTCAGTTTTCTTGATATTGGTTCTAAAAATAAAAGGAGAGGAATAACTGGCAGCATATTACCTATAATGGACAAAATGAAAACTTTAGATAGACTTAAATCCATTAAGACATATGAAATGGGTATAGCATATCTTGCCTCAATTATGGGTAAAGAGGCTAAAATAACTGTTAATAGTTCCCGGGAGGTAATGAACGAACTAAGAGATGTATATATGAAAACAATAAATTCTTTAATCATTCGCCAGCCCAACCATACTTGCCAACCAGAGGAACAAAAACACAATCACAGATGAATTCCTTTCTAATCTTATTTTCAATCTTGTTGATTCTCAATAAACTCTGGGAACCGAGATTCCCCACAGGTATTACTAATCTTCCGCCCTCTTTTAGTTGTTCAATTAGAGGCTGAGGAATTTCTGGAGCTGAGGCTGTTACGATAATCCCATCATAAGGAGCAAACTCTTCCCAGCCTAATGTTCCATCGCCGGTTTTAATCCTTACATTTGTAATATCCAAGTTATTTAAGACCCTCTTTGCCCTTTTTACTAAATGTGGAAATCTCTCCACTCCAAAAACCTCTCCACATATCTTAGCTAAAATAGCCGCTTGATAGCCTGAACCGGTACCAATCTCTAAAACCTTGTCTTCTTTTTTTAAGGACAACTCTTGTGTCATTAAGGCAACTATATAAGGTTGCGATATAGTTTGATTGCTACCTATAGGTAGAGGATAATCCCCATAAGCATCTGCCTTAAATTCTGAAGGAATGAATTCTTCCCGAGGTATCTGTCTAAAGGCAGCAAGAACTGACTTATCCTTTATGCCTCTGGCTATAAGTTGCTCTTTCACCATCTTTTCTCTTAAAACCTTTAAATCTTTCATCTTTTTTTATATCTATCAATAATCTTATAAATCTTACAGTATCAATAATTGGATTTATATAACTTCTCTCCTGTCTATAAATTGTAGTTATGGGTATTGAATCTATCTTAAATCCATAACGAGCAGCTCTTATCAAAATCTCTGACTCAACTTCATAGTTAGTATAGTAGAGTTTAATCTTTTCAAAAACCCTTCTTTCTATAAGTTTGTAACCACATTGAGAATCGGGTATAAATTGGCCGCATATTTTAGATATGATGATGGACATAATGCGATTTGTTACCCTTCGTATCCAAGGCATACTTATTGGGTTTTCCATTCTATTACCCAATATAATGGGAGAATTAGTCTGTTGATAACGTTGAATAAAACGTGGAATCTCATCTGGATTGTGCTGACCATCAGCATCCATTACAATAATAAGGTCATAATTTTTATCCAGAATATATTCTATTCCAGTATGGAGGGAGGCGCCTTTTCCTTTATTATTCTCATGAGACAAAACAATGGCTCCTTCCTCCTTGGCAAGTTCAGCTGTATTATCAGTTGAGCCATCATCTACAACAATAATATCATCAATGTAATTTTTAATTTTCTTTAAAAGAGATTTTATATGGTCGCCTCCATTATAAACTGGTATCAAAACTACCTTGTTCATAATCAACTATTCCAGATTTTGCGAAACATCAACCATTGTGCAGGATAATCTTTAATATATCTTTCTATTACCTCAACACATCTTTGGGTAATAATTCGCACTGCATTTTCTTCATCTTGTGACTGAATAGGATAGATAGGGTTTTCAAAAAATAATCTGAAATTATTATTCTTTTGTCTTACTAAAAAAGCAAAAATGATAGGAGCCTGCATTTTCAGGCTGATAACTGCCGGTCCTTTAGGCATAGAAGTTTCTCTATCCATAAACCTTACTTTAATACCGCCTCCAGAGAAATCCTTATCCCCTAAAAAAGAAACTATCTCATTTTTTCTTAAAGCCTTAAAACATCTTCTAATAGCCATCCCCAGAGGTATAACTCTAATATCCCTGTCAGTTCTTGATTTATCAAAGAAATGGCTAACTAATTTAGTGCTATGAGGTAAGGCTATTGCATTAAGAGAGTATCCTAAAGAACTCACTATAGCCGCGCCTAATTCCCAATTACCCAAATGAGCACTAACGCAGATAACTCCTCTCCTTTCACTCAGTAGTTTATCCAGTTTGTCTATATTCTCTATAGTAACTTTTCTGTCTATAAATTGCTTATCAATCTTAGAAAATTTAAAAAATTCAACTAAATATTTACCAAAATTCTTATAGACTTGTCTGGATAAACATCTCAATCTCTCTTTGGTTACGACTTCACCTTTCGCCTTTAAAACAACGGTAAGATTTTTTGATATGATTTCTCTGTCTGGCTTAGATAAATAATATCTAATTAAAGCCAAAATCTCAGCTATCCTGTAAGCACCATTCAATGGCAAAACTTTGACTATAAATTGACCTATTCTATAAAGAAGATAAAGAGCCATACCCCTTGGGCCTTTTTTAAAAATTATAAAAAATCAATCTTCCATTTCAAGAACTCTTTTTATTCTATCTATGGCAATCTTTAATCTTTCTTCATTTTCCACTAAAGCAAATCTAATGTACCCTTCCCCATACTCTCCAAAACCTGTGCCGGGCGCAACAACTATTCCCGCCTCTTTCATCATTAGTTCGGCAAATTCCATAGATGTAAGAGCGCTATATTTTAAAGGAATACGAGCCCATACATAAAAAGTTGCTTTAGGTTTTTTAACCTTCCAGCCTATTTTGTTTAAACCTTCTACAAATACATCCCTTCTTCTCTTATAAATCTGGACAGTCTTTTTTACACAATCCTGTGAACCTGTCAAAGCCTTTATTCCTGCATATTGAATAGGTCTAAAGATGCCGAAATCCATATAACTTTTTGTCTTGGCAATTGATTTTAAGATATCTCTGTTGCCAACAGCAAAACCCAATCTCCACCCTGCCATATTATATGATTTAGAGACTGTATGAAACTCAATACTAAACCTTTTAGCCCCTTTAACCTGCATAAGAGACGGTGCCTTGTACCCATCAAAGACTATATCAGAATAAGCAAGATCGTTGCATACAATAATATCTTTATCCTTTGCCCATCTAACCACATCTTTAAAGAAATTCAAATCAACAACTGCTGTTGTGGGATTATGAGGATAGCCCAAGGTTAAAATCTTGGACATTCTTATTATATCTCTGCCTAAATCTTCAAATTGAGGTTTAAACTCATTTTCTTCAGTTAAAGGTAGATTATAAAGAATACCCCCTGCCATAATTACTCCATTGAAATGAACCGGATACGCAGGATTTGGAACCAGAACAATATCATCATGATTTAAAAAAGTAAAATAAAAATTAGCAATTCCTTCTTTAGAACCAATTAGAGGTAGGACCTCTTTGTCTGGATCAAGAATAACATTGAATCTATCCTCATACCAATCTGATATAGCCTGTTTTAGTTTTTGTTCCACTTCCCCGTATGGACGAGAATATCTCTGATTAGCATTAACTTTAGCCTGTTTGATTAATTCATCCACAATATGTTTCGATGTTGGTTGATCTGGATTACCCATACCCAAATCTATAACATCTACACCTTTTTTCTCTGCCTCTAATTTCAGGTTATCGATTATAGTAAAAAGATATAAGGGTAATCGTTTTAATCTATTAGCCTCCTGCATAAGAATCCACTCCTTTTCTTTTAATAACAGATATAGCCTGGTTTACTTCAATCTTATATCCTTCTTCAAATAATTTTTTTAAAGAATAAAAATGCAACTACAGTTACATTAAAGGTAACTTCAATAAAAATCTCCTAAATAAAGATAAACTAATATTTGATAAATTTCAAGGTTTTTATCTATTAAATCCCACTACAATTGTCCTTTTCTGTAAAATTCTCTCTGTATACTGTAGGCTGATTACAATCTATAAAACCTAAATTTCGACGCCTTCTGTTCAATCATTTAATCATCCCTACATCTTGGTAGGGGCTGAAACGCCTAGGGCATTAAGACCTATAGAAAGGATATTCTTTACAGCTTTTATCAATTTCAATCGTGCTGCTGTAAGCAATGTATCTTCAGTTAAAACTCGGTGTTTTTGATAAAAGGAATGAAATAAATCTGCCAACTGGCGCAGATACATAGTCAAGAAATATGGTTCTAAATTTGAAACTATTGACTCAATAATGTACGGAAATTCAATCAATTTTCTTATTATCTCTTTCTCTTCCTTTGTTTTTAAGAGAGAGAGATTAGTTCGACTGAATCTTTTTCTTGTTTTTCTTCTATTTTTCATAATACTAGAGATTCGTGCATGTGCATATTGAACATAATAAATAGGATTCTCTAAAGATTTCTTCTTGGCAAGTTCAATATCCAAATCAAGGTGACTATTAGTCTTACGCATAAGAAAAAAGAATCTTGCTCCATCTACTCCTATTTCATCAATAAGTTTTCTTAAACTAATGTATTGACCTTTTCGGGTCGACATAGGAATAGGCTTTTTGTTTCTATATAGTGTTGCCAACTGGATAATTAGTACCTTCACAAACTCTTCTGGACAACCCAAAGCAGAAACTGCTGCTTTCAATCTCTTTATATATCCATGGTGGTCTGGACCCCAGATATTTATCACCTGATTAAATCTCCTCTTATATTTATCCTTATGATAAGCAATATCGGGAGCTAAATATGTATATTCACCATTACTTTTTAGCAGGACTCTATCCTTGTCATCACCAAACTTAGTTGATTTAAACCATAAAGCATTGTCTTTTTCATAAACTAAACCGTGGGTTTTAAATTCATTTATTACTTCTTCTATTTTACCTTCTTTAGATAGTTCTCTTTGAGAAAACCAGACATCCATATGAACACCAAAATCCTCCAGGTCCTTCCTTATCTGTCTAAGAATCTTATTGACACTAAAGGTTGAAACTATATTTAATAGATTATACTGTTTCCTATCATTAATAAATCTATCTTTAAACTTCTCATTGAATTCCCTGGCTATATCAATTACATACTCACCCTCATAGCCATCTTTGGGTAGTTTTCCTTCTTTATTATACAGTTGTAAATATCTTGCATAAACTGACTTACCCAAAGCCTCAATCTGACTGCCTTCATCATTTATGAAATATTCTCTGGTTACCCTATATCCACACATCTCAAATATGTTGGCTAAAGCATCACCGACTGCCGCCTGTCTGCCATGAGCAATACTTAAAGGGCCGGTAGGATTGGCGCTGACAAACTCTATCTGTATCTTTTTACCTTTACCTAGATTGGAAGACATAAATCTCTTAGGTGAATCTGCAATTATCTTTAAAAGATGAAATAAATAATCGTCACTTAGATAAAGATTTATAAAGCCCGGTTGTTTAACTTCAACATCAACAATTTTCTTACTTAACCTGCTATTTTTGATCAATTTTGAAAGTCTCCTCTTAAGAATCTTTGCAATCTCAATAGGTTCTTTCTTTATTGCAGAAGAAAGCTGTAAAGCGATATTTGTAGTTAAGTCACCATGTTTTTTATCTTTAGGTATCTCCAGGTTTATATTTAGGGGGGTTGATTTTAATGAAGGGAAATCTTTAAAAATTGACTCTTTAATTAGTTGTATAAAGTTTCGTTCTAGGTTTCTTAACACTTTCCTCTGTAATTACTCTTTTAGGGGCTTCTGCCCAGAGATGTTCAAGATCATAGAAATCTCTTAAATCTTGCCTAAATATGTGAGTAATAACATCGTAGCAATCAATGAGAATCCAGTTTGCTTCATTATATCCTTCAATATGCCTCAATCTTATAGCTAACCTTTTAAGCTCCTTAATTATATTATCAGCTATTGCCTTTATCTTTCTGTTAGTATTCCCACTACATATAATAAAAAAGTCACAAATCGTAGTCATTTCTCTCATATTCATAATGACTACATTGTCGGCTTTCTTCTCTATTGCAGCCTGGGAGATAATTAAGGTTTTATCTTTCGAATTATATGACTTCTTTGTCTTCATTAAACAAAAATTAATACAGAGTGCCTTTAAGACTTTTTAATTCTGAACATCGCCGTTCCGCAATCAGGACATTTACCCTTAACAGCTTTACGGCCATTCTTCAATGTCACCTCCTGGGCATCCTTCATTTCTTTTTTGGCTTTACATTTTACACAATAAGCCTCCATCTCTACCTCCTAACTTTATTTTTTGATTAAGTTTATCATAGAAACCCCTATAAGTCAAATGCTTTTTAAAATTATGTCAGCAATATCATAAGCTGCATCGGGATTTATATACCCTTTAGATCTTTGAATAAACTCCTGTTGTTTTTTATCGCTATTAAGTAAATCTCGGGTAATCTCTTTTAATCTATTAATATCTCTACACTCAGTAGCCATACCTTCTTTAATCAAAAAACGGTAATTTTGACTCTCTTGCCCTTTAACTATATTATATATAATCATCGGAATTCCCTTAAGAAGAGCCTCTGTTATTGTAATTCCACCAGGTTTAGTAATTAACAGATTTGAAATCTCCATCAGTTCATCAATATTATCAACATATCCAAAACACTTTAAAGGGTTACTAATTTGAGATTTTAACAACTCTATCTTTTTTATCATCCTTTCATTCTTGCCACAAACTACCAGAAGTTGATAGGATTCTCTCATTTCAGAAAGAATCTTTACTACATCATAAAGAGGACCCAGGCCATAACTCCCCCCTATGATTAAAATTACAGGTAGTCCATTATCTATATTTAATTTTTTTCTCAACTTATCTTTATCTTTAGACAATTTAAATATTGGTTTTACAGGAATGCCAGTTACTTTGATTTTCTTATCATTAATACCCTTTTTATTAAGTTTTATTTTCATATCTTCTGTGGCTACCATATAGTAGTCAACATTTTCGTATATCCAGTAAGAGTGGACATCATAATCAGTAATAACAGCGATTATCTTTATCTCTCGATTATAATCTCTCTTCAATCTTGAAATTATGCCGCAAGGGAAAGCCTGCGTGCAAATCGTTGCATCCGGTCTGAATTCATCAAATAGTTCTTTAAACTTATCTTTACTTAATTTATTAAGCACCTCTCTTAACCTATTAGTAGTTCTATAAATCCTTTGATTATCCCATAAAAGGTCATAAATTGAACTCGTCTTCTTAACCATACCCAGGTAGGCCTTATGGATAATCTTACTCATCTTAGGAGAGATAAAACTGATAGTTTCTACCTTAAGAGTCTTTATAGATGCATCAATTTCTTCGATTGCTTTACAAACAGCTTCTGCTGCATGATAATGACCTGAGAACTTAGTTGAATACAAAAATAAGATTTTCTTCTGCAGATTAATCATGCCAATCTTCAATCTCCCCTACTATCTCTTCTAATAAATCCTCTAAGGATACCAGACCTATCAATTTATCGTTTTTATCCACAACCAGGGCAATCTGTATCCTCTTTCTCTGAAAATCTCTTAGCAATTCAACTGCTTTCTTATCAGCTGTAACTATATAAGCTGGTCTTATAATATCTCTTATTATTAGATCTTGTTGGTTATGCCAGAGTTTAAGTAAATCCCTCGCATACATTATACCTATAATATTATCCAGTTTATCTTCATATATAGGAATGCGGGCATAACCTTCCTTTACTACTAAACTCAGTAAATCTTTAGTATCTGAATTTACATCGGCTGCAACAATATCCTTACGAGGAATCATAACCTGGGAAACCTTAATATCACTGAATTCAAATATTCTATGAAGCATCTTCCTTTCATCATCCTTAACAGCACCCTCTTCTTTTCCTACTTCTATCATAGTTCTAATCTCTTCTTCAGTAATGAGAGGTGATTTCTTCTTGGGAGTTCCACCGAATCTTCTAATTATAAAATTACTAAATTTAGTGAACATCCTTGATATAGGATTAAGCAACCTGACAATAAAATCTATTGCAGGAACTACCTTAAAAGTATACTCTTCAGAGAATTGGGCAGCAAAAATCTTGGGGGTTATTTCACCAAAGACTAAAATAAGGATAGTGACGATAATGGTAGATATTATTATTCCTATCTTGGGACCTAAAAAGTAATAGAAAGTGGCTGCAGCTAAAGAGGAGAGAGCTACATTTACAAAGTTATTACTAATCAATATAGTAGATATCAGATGGTCAACATTGTCCAGAAGACGATGAATTAACTTCGCCCGTTTTATTTTCTTTCGGACAAGATATCTTAATCTAATTCTGTCTAAAGATAGAAAGGCTGTCTCAGAACCAGACAAGAACCCTGATATAAAAAGTAAGGCTATAATTGAAAGTATTAATATTATCAGCGAAATGGTGCTCACTGGTTATTAATTTTTATACAAACCCTCCCTTTTAATATACTGATATACTTTTTTAGGTAATAGATGTCTAACCTCTTCATTGTTTTTAATCTTTTGTCTAATTTCAGATGATGAAATATCTAATGTCTCTATTTCAACGGTTAAAACATTTAAATCAGTTTTCGGAAGTTTAAAACTAGAGCGTCTGGCAATAACAAAGGTAGATATCTTACAAATTTTATCAAAATCTTTCCATCTGTCTAACTCATAAGCTATATCAGAACCAGCAATGAAAAATAACTCCGCATCTTTGTATCTCTCTCTGAAAGCATTTAATGTATCTATTGTATATGAAACTCCCTCTCTCTCTATTTCATAGCGAGATACCTCAAATCTCTTATTGTCTTCTATGGCTAACTTTACCATCTTATATCTTTTATACGGATCAATAATTTGTCTCTCCTCTCTTAAGGGCGTAATCCTAGAAGGCACAAAGATTATTTTATCTAAATTAAGTTTCTTCATTACACCCTCGGCCAACTGTAAATGACCTAAATGGATTGGATTAAATGTGCCGCCTAATATACCTATACGCATTAACTGGTCCTTATCTGCCCTTCCCCTATAACGATATATTTATAGGTTGTTAACTCGTTAACACTCATCGGGCCCCGGGCATGAATCTTATCTGTGCTTATGCCAATTTCAGCTCCCAGACCAAACTGATTCCCATCAGTAAAACGGCTGGATGCATTTAAATAAACGACGGCTGAATCCACCTTCTCTAAAAATAACTTTGCATTTTGCAAGTTGTCTGTTACTATTACCTCACTCAGTCCTGAACTATATCTATTTATATGCTCAATAGCCTCATATTCGTCATCTACAACTTTAATCGATATTATCTTATCGAGGTATTCTGTCTGCCAATCTTCTTTATTAGCCCTTTTAATCTCCTTTACAATCTTTTGTGTCATCCTACAACCTCTTACCTCAACATTTTCTCTCTTCAACGCCTTAATTAAAAGAGGGAGGAATCTAACTGCTATATCTTTATGAACTAAAAGTGTCTCAACTGCGTTACAAACACTAGGTCTTTGAACCTTGGCATTAAGCACAATATTATGAGCCATATTTAAATCAGCAAATTCATCAACGTAGATATGACATAGCCCTTTATAATGTTTTATAACTGGAATAGATGAATTTCTCGTAACTTCTTTTATTAAACTCTCACCGCCTCGAGGGATAATCAAATCAATAAATCTATCCTGTTTTAATAGTATCTTAATCGCCTTTCTATCTGTAGTCTTAATCATATTAATAGCACCTTCAGGTATACCAGAGTTTATAGCCACATCATTTAATATCTTGAATATAGCCAGATTAGAAAAATAAGCAAAACTTCCTCCTCTTAAGATTAAGGCATTTTGAGTCTTCAGGCATAATCCAATACAGTCACTTGTTACATTGGGACGAGATTCATAAATAACTCCTATAACGCCGATGGGTACTCTCGTTTTTATAATTCGTAACCCATTAGGTCTTAAGTAAGTTGAGATAATTTCTCCAATAGGATTCTGTAACTGACTTATTTCTCTTAGACAAGCAGCCATCTTTTCAATGCGTTGATGATTAAGAGTTAATCTATCTATAAAACTGGGAGATTTATTATGTCTTCTGGCTTTTCTTATATCCTTTCTATTGGCTTTTATAATCTTTTCCTCATTCTTTATAAGAAAAGTGGCCATCTTATTTAGAATTTTATCCTTTTGATCTGCTGAAACATCTCTCAGTTTAACTGAAGCCTCTTTGGCTAAACTGGCTATCTTTCTTACTTCCTTATATCTTTCCATATCCAGAGCCTCACTTTAGAATTACAAGGTTATCTCGATGGATTATCTCATCGTAATACTTATATCCCAATTTTTCTCTAATCATATCTGTCTTTAGACCTTTTATCTTTTCTAGCTCATCTTTAGAGTAATTAGTTAATCCTCTGGCAAAAGTCTCTCCTTTTTCATCTAAAACTACTACCATATCACCATAACTAAAATCTCCCTCTATCTTGAGGATTCCTGCAGAAAGTAAACTCTTGCCGCGGTATTTAAGAGCGTCTTTTGCTCCTTGGTCTACATAAATCTTTCCCTTGGCTTTAGGTCCAAAGGCAATCCATTTTTTTCTCTCCTTAAGTCGTGACTTAGATAGTGTAAATCTCGTACCTACCTCATAACCATAAGTTATCTTAAGCAGGACATCTTTTTTTCTACCATTGGCAATAATACATTGTATACCTGATGAGGTTGCAATCTCTGCAGCCTCTAACTTTGTCTTCATTCCTCCTCTACTCAAAACTTCTTCTGACTTATAAACCATATCTTTAATCGTCTTATCTATCTTTCTAACAATATCAATTTTAACTCTCCTTCCGTCTTTATCAATCGAATAAAGCCCGTCAACATCTGTTAGAATTATAAGACAATCTGATGATATCAGATTGGCAACCAATGCAGAAAGTTTATCATTATCACCAATTTTTATCTCATTGGTCGCTACTGTATCATTTTCATTTACAATAGGAATAACTCTCCTGTGTAATAAAGAAAGTAGTGTATTTTTAGCATTTAGGTACTGTCTGCGGTCACTTAAGTTATCCTTAGTAAGAAGTATCTGGGCTATAGTGATCTCATCTTTCTGGAAATAATGCTCGTATACTTTCATTAACTGAATTTGACCGACCGCTGCAGTAGCCTGCAACATAGGTAAAGACCCGGGTCTTGATTTTAAACCTAAAAGGCTCATACCACTAGCTATAGCACCTGAGGAGACAATAACAATCTCAACACCCTCTCTTCTAAGTTTAGCCACTTGCTTTACTACCGATTGGATCTCTCTTTCATCCAGTTTAAAACCACCACCTGTCAGAATCTTAGTGCCTATCTTAATTACAATCCTTTTAAAAATAGGCTTTTTCTTTTTCATATTCTTTTAGAAATCTCTCTTACAAGTTTGTTGAGTCCTGTTTTCTCCTTGCATGATATCTCTATAACTTTCTCTTTTATTATCTCTTTGAATCTCTTCAGGTTTTCTTTGGCCTCTTTTAAATCCATCTTATTGGCTACCACTAAGAAGGGTTTATTTACTAAACTTTCTTTATAAAGTCTTAACTCATTCTTTAAAGAGTGATAGTCTTCCCATGGTAATCGACCATCAACTCCAGCCATATCTATAATAAAGGTTAGAATCTTGGTTCTTTCAATATGTCTTAAAAATCTATCCCCTAAGCCATAGCCTTTATGGGCTCCCTTTATTAAACCAGGGATATCCGCAACTTTAAATGTCGTATCTTTATATTCTACAATACCCAGCAGAGGATTTTTTGTTGTAAAGGGATAGGCAGCAATCTTCGGTTTAGCCTTAGATATGCAACTGATAAGAGAAGACTTACCTGCATTCGGATAACCTACTAAACCTACGTCGGCAATCAGTTTTAACTCTAAGTATAGATGTAATCTCTCACCTTCTCCTGGAGGCACTAAATCCTTTACCTTGGCATTGCCTAATCCTCCACAACCTCCCTTGGCTATTATAACCTCTTGATAGGGTCGGGTTAAATCACGGAGGAGTAGATTATTATCAGCGTTATAAATTAAAGTACCAGGTGGTACTTTTATATAGTAATCTTCGCCATTTCTCCCATTTTTTTTATTAGAACCACCGCAACTCCCTGCTTCTGCCTTGATATGTTTTTTATATTTAAATTCAAGGAGAGTATAAACATTGGGATCGGTTTTGATAATAATGTGGCCACCTCTACCTCCGTCACCACCATTGGGATATTTTTTCTTTCTATTCTTTAACCTATGAAAACTTCTGCAACCTTTGCCTCCACAACCAGCCTCAACAAAGATTTCAACTTCATCAATAAACCCCGAATCTTTGCCTGACATATTAATACCCTCTCAATAAAATATCTATCATCAGGAATGCTTCACTTACAAGAATGGAATATATTTATAAAGGCGCGGGGTAAAACCCCGTTAGAAAGAAGATATATAATATAACAGTTCATTTTTAGCACTTAAATAGTTCTCTGTTTTACAGCCAATCTTTCTAACGGGGTAAACATTACTGCGGTAAAACACTCACCAGACGCCTCTTTATAAATTTGACTACACCTGATTTTTTAGCAAAAAGAGTATCATCTCCACCTCTTCCAACATTCAAACCAGGTTTAAATTTAGTCCCCCGTTGTCTAATTAAGATTGAACCAGCTTTAACAATTTCACCATCAAACTTCTTGATACCCAAACGCCGACCTACAGAATCTCTACCATTTTGAGTTGAACCCATTCCTTTTTTATGTGCCATAACTCCCTCCTTTAATGAGCCCCTACCGTTTTGATTCGCTTTCCCCGAGAAATCCGAAGGATTTCCGGGACTAAGTCCTTGAAATCGCTAAGCGATTTCTAAGGGTGCGAATGCAAAACGAATCAGCAGGGGCGAATTAAACCCAGCACCACTAATTAAATCCTAAATTCTAATATATCTAAATCCTAAACAATATCCAATTTCCAATATTCCAAACAAATCCCAAACC
>CAZQVU010000012.1:0-14284 GCA_964596885.1 uncultured Planctomycetia bacterium | reverse complement strand
TATGATAAAGTTTGAAACATTGTAATTTGTTATTTATAATTTGTTTCGTATTTCGGATTTAGTGCTTAGGATTTATCTTATCTATTATCGCATCTGCCATTTCAGATGTACCTACAGCAGCAGGATCATCTCTATCCTCTTTTAAATCATAGGTAACGAACTTACCCTCTTTAATAACCTCAGCCACTGCCTTCTCTAATCTTTCTGCCTTTTCAGTCTCATTTAAGTATCTAAGCATCAAAACACCGGATAAAATCATAGCCGCAGGATTTACTTTGTTTTTACCCTGATATTTAGGAGCCGCGCCATGGGTTGCCTCAAAGACAGCATATTCATCACCAATATTTGCCCCGGGTGATAGACCCAATCCACCCACCAAACCAGCGCATAAATCAGAGATAATATCTCCATATAGATTTGGTAAGACTAAAACATCAAAATTCTGCGGATGCAATACAAGTTGCATACATATATTGTCAACGATTCTATCTGTAAACTCTATCTTATCTTTGTATTCTTCAGCCACCTCACGAGCCACTTTTAAAAATAGACCGTCTGAATACTTCATAATATTAGCCTTATGGACACAGGTTACCTTCTTCCTGTTATTCTTTAAGGCATACTCAAAGGCAAATTTTACAATTCTCCTTGATGCAGAGATTGAAACAGGTTTTATGCTTATGCCTGAGTCTTCTTTAATCTTTTGACCTGTTAGTTTATCAATAGAAGAAATTAAATCCCTGGTCTCCTTTTTGCCTTCCTCAAACTCAATGCCTGCATACAGATCTTCTGTGTTTTCCCTTACTATCACAATATCTACATCTTCATATGGCGCTTGAGAGCCAACAAAACTTTTACACGGCCTTAAGCAGACATAAAGGTTGAGTCTCTGGCGAAGAGCAACATTTACAGAACGAAATCCCCCTCCTACTGGCGTAATTATAGGACCTTTTAAAGCAATTTTATTCCTCCTGATTGAATCAATTACACTTTCAGGTAAAGGTGTGCCTTCCTTTTCTAAAACTGAACTCCCTGCATTAACTACCTCCCATTCTACTTCTAAACCCGTTGCCTCTATACACCTTTTAGCAGCATCGGTTACCTCTGGACCAATACCATCTCCTGGAATTAAAGTAATCTTATACATCCTTTAATTTAAACCCCCATTCCATCCTGTATTCTTTTACTATCTGGTGCCTTTTGGCAGTAGAAAGGTGTGAAATTTATTTAAATAATCTATAATAGAACCTTCTTTAAGTATCTGTTTCATAAAACCTGGTAATGGTTTTATATCCTGCTCAAAACCCTGAGTTTTGTCTTTTAATCTCCCTCTATCTACATCAATCTCGACTAAATCTTTATCTCTTATATTATCAGTCTCTGTCTCGATTAAAAGAAGGCCTAAATTAAATGCATTCCGATAAAAGATGCGGGCGAAATTCTTGGCTATAATTACTCTTATGCCAGCGCATTTTAGAGCCAAAGGTGCCTGTTCACGAGATGAGCCACAGCCAAAATTATAACCGGCTACAATAATAGACCTATTGCCGAGCCGCTTAATAAAATTAGGCTCTAAATCCTCAAAGATATGCTTTGCTAATTCATCTGGATTTTCAATGTGGAATTTATATCTTCCGGATATTATATAATCGGTATTTATATTATCATCCTGTTTTAATCTTACAACTTCTCCTTTTATTCTCACCTCGCCAGATCCCTCCCTTCATTAGAATTGGCACCTGTTTTTTATCTCTCTATCATCTAATAAACTTTCTTGGATCTGTTATCTTGCCTTCAATTGCACTTGATGCAACCGTTGCAGGGGAGGCTAAATAAATATAGGCATCGGGGTTGCCCATCCTTCCTTTAAAATTTCTATTGGCGGTTGAGATAACCACATCGTTATCTGCTGGTATACCTTGATGGGTTCCAACGCAGGGACCACATCCAGGTGTAAGAATTGTAGCACCTGCCTCAACCAAGACTGAGATAACGCCCTCCTTTAATGCCTCTAAATAAATTAGCCTTGATGCAGGAGCAACCAGAAATTTTACCTCTGGATGAACCTTTCTTCCCTTTAATATGCTGGCAGCAACCCTTAAATCCTCCAATCTTCCATTAGTGCAGGTTCCCAGATAAGCCTGATTTATGGGCTTTCCTTCAACTTCTTCCACTACTGCTGTATTATCTACAGTATGAGGTTTTGAAAGTGTGGGTTCAATCTTAGAAGCGTCATAGACTCTAATATCAGAATAGTAAGCGTCCTCGTCGCTAGAGATAGGTTTTGGGATTCTATCTGAATGTCTTCTTAACCAGTCAAGTGTCTTTTTATCTGCTTCCATAATACCGGCTTTGGCACCCATCTCAACTGCCATATTACAAATTGTAAACCGCCCATCCATACTTAGAGCCTCAATTGTCTCGCCACAGAATTCAACCGATTTATAAGTAGCGCCATTTGCCCCTAAATCACCTATTATATGAAGAATTAAATCTTTAGCAAAAACTCCTTTGGGTAATTTACCATCAACCATAATCTTAATGGTCTCAGGCACTTTAAACCAAGTTCTGCCACTGGCTAAGATTATGCTTAAATCAGTAGAACCCATACCGGTTGAAAAGACATTCAAGGCTCCATAGGTACAAGTATGAGAATCAGCACCAACTACTAAATCTCCACAACTTAAGTATCCTTCTTCAGGAATTACCTGATGACAGACGCCGCGGCCAACATCATAAAGATTCACACCTCTGGTTTTAGCAAAGGTACGCATCTTATTATGGATAGCCGATATCTTTCCATTGGGACTCGGTGCAGAATGGTCAATAACCATGGCAAACCTTGACTTGTTGTAGATTCTTCTTTTTTTTAATCTTTTAAAGGAATCAATGATAAGACCACTTGTCCCATCCTGGCCAAAGCAGAAATCTACTTCACATATAGCCAAATCGCCAGCCTTTAAACTGCAGCCTGCATGTTCTGATAGTATCTTCTCAGCTATTGTTTTCCTCATATTAAACAACCTTCTAATTTCAAATTAACTAAATTCTTTTTACTAATATAACACAATTATAAAATATCTGGCAAGAAAAAAAGAATCAAATCTTTCCAAACCTTTCCTAATCAACCTAATCAAACATAGATAGGATGAAGTCTGTCTTTAGCCAGGCTGGATGGTCGATATGAAAATTTGTAACTTGAGAAAGAGTAATCCTTGAGGTCTTTTATCAGTTTTGTCCTTAAGGTTTAGGAGAATTAAGAAGGATTACACCAAAGCTATACCTTATTACTATGACTGTATGTCAAATGTGGAGACCTGACCCCTACTGATCCCTAATTTAATTACTTTCTTGCTTCTTTGTGTTACCTTAACCTTCTCAGATATACGATAACCAACAACCCAGATAATCTCATTACCTGATACAGCAAGCAATATCCTGTCTCTCTCATCTCTGGATATTTTACTATCAATAAAGAAATCCTTGAGTTTCTTTTCTTTCCTCATACCCAGGGGCATAAATCTATCATGGGGCTGTCTAAACCTTAACTTAATGGGTTGATCTATCTTATCATAATCAATATATTCTATCCCTTTATTCTTTTTCAAATTACATCTATCTTTAGGTAGAATCTCGGCTTTAATCTTAATTCCTAAATCGTGGATCTCGGTTATACCAGGAACCTTCAGTTTATCAGGTAGAATTACAGAACCTTTAGTTTTTCTAATCCTTCTCTTATAAAATTTTAACTGGTCATATTCTTTGCTAACTCTCAATTCAGGCAGATCCAGTGTAGTTGTACCACTAGATTCTCTAATTATCCTGTGCAGGTTTAAGATATGATTGAAGGTTATTCTATTCAGATTACCTTTTGCCAGATAAATACACCTGCGTAATATCTCATACATAATAGCAGTTTCTTTTCTATTTAAATCTTTCAAATTTAAGATAACGATTTTGTTCTTTATCTTTGCCTTCTTTTTAAAGAACCTCTCTACCTTTCTGTTTATATAGTCATAAACCCCTCTTATTAATTCAGCCTCCTTAGCCAGAGTCTCTTTTATATTCGGATTAAACTCCCTCATTACATAAGGGACTAAATTTAGACGAATCCTATTTCTTAAATACATATCACTTAAATTTGACGAGTCTAAGCGGGCTTTTATATCCTTTTCTTTTAAATAGTCTATTATCTCATCCTTTGTTATTTGGATTAAGGGTCTGACTATAACATAATCATTAATCTTTCTAATCGGCCAGATGCTGGATAAACCACATAAGCCCGAACCACGAAGAATCCGCATTAAGAAGGTTTCTGCTTGATCATCTTGAGTATGTCCTAAGGCAATCTTTTGAGCCTTTATCCTGTTAGCTGTCTTAAAAAAGAATTCATAACGCTGACTTCTGGCAGCATCTTCTAAAGAGACCTTCCTTTTTTCTGCCAGACTTAATACATCCTTGCGTTTTACAGTAAGAGGGATACCTAATCGATCAGTTAACTCCCTTACAAACTTTTCATCCTCATCAGATTCTTTTCCTCTTAACATATGATTTAAATGAGCGGTCTGAATATCAATAGAAAGTTTCTCTTTCAGTTCATTGAGAATAAGTAGTAAGGCAGTAGAATCAAATCCACCTGAAATGCAGACTAATACCTTATCATACCGCCTGAACATATGGTATCTTTTAATGGTCTGAAGTATCTTTTCCTGAATCATAATGAAAATCTGGTGGCGGTGGGCCGATTCGAACGGCCGACGCGCCGGGTATGAGCCGACTGCTCTAACCAACTGAGCTACACCGCCAATGTTAAGATTTGACTTAATCAGGGAAGGTTCTTATTCTTAAAACCTGACAAACAATACCCAAATCCATACCAGGGACATTCTCTACACCATCTTTCTAAATCACTCAATTTAATATTCTCTTTTATTAAAGTGAATACTCTAATGGCTCTATAATAAGAACCCTTCCTTAAGCCTATTTTGGATAAGACCTTTCTATCTAAATCCTGGGGATCTATTTGATTATTGCTACACTGATTATCTCTACAATGTGGACAATATCTACAGATATCATCAACCCCATCTATTAATTTTATCTTTTGCCCATAATCTCTTCTTAATAAATCTAATATCTGCTGTAAATTATCAATAAATCTCTTATTATAACCTAATCCATTAAAACCATATAGACATAACAGATGATGGCCTCTTATCTCCATACCACTTAAAGACCCTTCAATCTATACCTAAAAATCTTATAAAAATAAGAGGCTACAAAAACCTTCATTGTATCTCCGACAATAAAAGGAAGAAAACCTAACATAAAGGCTCTCTTAAAATCTATACTCATATATACGCTCAAGCAGATAGTCCCTAAGGTCAAAATAATTAACGACCCCAAAGAAAAACTGAATAAAATCCAGCCAAAATTTTCTTTCAATCTAATTATATATCCAATAATATATGCACAAAAGACAAATCCAACTAAATAACCAGCCGTAGGGCCAATAGTTTGAACAGATGAAGCCCCAGCAAATACAGGTAATCCTAAATAACCCAATATAAGGTATCCGACCTGAGAGATACTAGCTAGTCTTGCCCCTAAAAAGGCTCCTGATAACATTACAAAGAGTGTCTGCAAAGTAATTGGAACTGGTGTAAAGGGTAAGGATATTTTTATATAGGCTCCGAAGGTTGTAAGCCATATAAAAAGAGAGATTGATAATACTTTAACTAAAGCCTTATGTAAAACAATTTCATAGGCTAATGTCTTCTTTGTCTTTTTTATTATATTTGTATCCACTCTCATTCTGACTCCTTAAATACACCAATCTTTCTGAATTTCTGATATCTCTGTCTTACCAATTCTTTTTTATCCATCTTTTTTAACTCATTTAGATATCTCAGGATAACTTCTTTTACATTGGCTGCTGTTTCTTCATAATTTCTGTGGGCTCCTCCTAAAGGTTCTGAGATTACCTCATCAATAATCTCGAGATTCAACAGGTCTTTTGCAGTTAGTTTTAATGCCTCGGCTGCCTGCTCTGCTGAACCTTCTTTCTTCCAGAGAATTGCCGAGCAACCCTCAGGTGAAATAACAGAATAATAGGCATTCTCCAATACGCAAATCCTATCGCCTACTCCAATACCCAGAGCTCCCCCTGAGCCACCTTCACCAATAACAATAACAATAATGGGCACCTCTAAAGCCGACATCTCCTTCAGATTAGTTGCAATGGCTTCAGCCTGACCTCTCTCCTCAGCACCTATACCTGGATATGCGCCGGGAGTATCAATAAAACTGATTACAGGAATATTAAATTTTTCTGCCATTTTCATTAATCTTAATGCCTTCCTGTAGCCTTCAGGATGAGCACAACCAAAATTCCTTTCAACCTGCTGTTTTATATTCCTGCCTTTCTGGTGTCCAACAACAAGTATCTTCTGACCATCGATTCGGGCAAAACCTCCAATTATAGCCTTATCATCACCAAAAGTTCTATCTCCATGAAATTCAATAAAATCCTCCATAATTGCATTTATATAATCCAGAGTGTAAGGCCTTTGAGGATGCCGTGCAATCTGAACTCTCTGCCAAGGGGTTAAGTTTTCATAGATGTCTTTTTTAACCTCTTCTAACTTATTCTGGAGTCTCTTTATCTCAGGTTCTAAATCTATCCTCTCATAAGAAGTAAAATTCTTAAGTTCTTCGATCTTTTTTTCAATCTCTAATATTGGTCTTTCGAATTCTAAGTCGTTTCCATTCATTTCTAATCTACGATGGTTACTTTCGTGCCTCTAGGCACAATCTTAAATAATTCTTCTATATCCTTGTTGCTCATTCTAATACATCCTTCAGTAATCTGTTCGCCTATACTTTCGGGATCAGTAGTACCATGAATCCCATAGCCTTTTTTGGACAAACCCATCCAACGCGTACCCAAAACATTTTCAGGACTTTCTGCTGGAACTATAGCCCCGGTTTTATACCAGACGGGGTCCTTTAATTTATTCACAATGGTAAATTCACCAGTTGGGGTACAATTATCCTTTCCTGTTGAAACTCTATAAACCTTAACTACCTCATCATCCATCTTTAAAGTCAGGCTATTTTGTGATTTATCAATCACTATGCTAAAAGTCGCAGTAACTATCTTTAATCTATCATTTGGCCTAATAGTATCTGTCTTTAAATCATTGCTTTCCTTTATCAGGCTTACGGTGGTATGATACTTTCTTGCAATCTTACTTAATGTATCTTGAGGTTTTACCTCATAAACCTGGCTATTCTCTGTAATAAGGCCTGAGAATATAATCTCTATATTAAGATCCCATAGTTTCTTTTGTATCTCTGAAATAATTTCACTTTCCGGAAATTGGTTTATTATATCCACATATAACTTCTTTGCTTTTAGTAGTTGATTTTGTAAGCGATAAAGATTAGCCAGTTCATCAACTGCTTCAATTACCTCCTGTCTATCCTTAAAATCCTCAATAATACTTTTGTAAAGTTCTTCTGCTTTATTCAAATCACCATTTTTTACTATAATCTTTGCCTCTTCTAATCTATCCTTTAAAGACTGTGATTTATCCCTTAAATGTCCTGTAATAAATATAAACAATAAAGAAATTACTATAACTGCTATAATAATAAATATCTTCTTCAAAACTCACCCCTTTAGTTTTTTAAGTCATTATCTATAAAATAACAAGGCGCTCAACACACCTATTAAAGCACCGGCTAAAACCTCATATGGCGTATGACCAATCAATTCCTTAAGTTTATCCTCTCTTATTCCTCTTTTATAATAGATATCATCCATTATCTTATTCAAAACTTCAGCCTGAATTCCAGTGGCTTGTCTTACTCCCTGGGCATCGAACATAACAACTATAGCAAAGACCAAAGCTACTACAAATAAAGTGGAATCAAAACCAGCACTTAAACCTACAGCAGTCGCCAGGGCAGAAACTCCTGCAGCATGCGAACTGGGCATACCCCCTGTACCTACGAACCATTTAAAATTAAACCTCTTCTCAACTATGATACCGATTATAACCTTTATGCTTTGACCTATAAACCAGCCCGTTATAGTAGATAAAAATACTTTATTCTTACCTAAGGTTATAAAAAAGTTATCCATCTATCTCCTCGTCTGATAATATCAAGGTATTGATGCAGTCAATCATTATAACCTGCTCAATTCAAAAAAGCAAGCAATTTTAGAAAAAACTACCCCTTAGCAGAGGGTTTAATTAATGAAAGTGCTTCAGAGCGAGTCTTTTCGTTTTTTCTGAAAATCCCCCTTACGGCACTAGTTATGGTCATAGCGCCTGGTTTTTTGATACCCCTCATACTCATACATAGATGTTCAGCCTCTATAACAACCATAACTCCCTTTGGCTTCAATTTCTCCATAATTATCTGGGCTATCTCTGTGGTTAACTTTTCCTGCACTTGAGGCTTCTTTGACAATACATCAACCACTCTAGCCAACTTACTTAAACCTGTTATCCTGTTTTTATCTGGTATGTAGGCAATATGGGCTTTACCAAAAAAAGGCAAAAGGTGGTGCTCGCAAAGACTGTAAAACTGAATATCTCTTAGCAAGATAATCTCATCATGGTCTTTGGTAAATATAACCTCTAGTTCTTTCGCAGCATTTTCTCTTAATCCACAGAATATCTCATCGCACATATCTGCTACCCTCTGAGGTGTTCCTTTTAAGTCAGGTCTTTCAGGATCCTCACCTATCCCTTCTAAAAATAATCTAACTGCCTGTTTTATCTTCTTTTTGCTTCTTGACATTCTTCTCTCCTTTTTTAATGACAAGTAAGTTACAAAATCCAAAGGATGAGATAAGCTGTTTATCGAAATTAAATCTCACTTTTTTCTTGCCTCCCAGAAAGATAAACTACAAACAGGAAAAGATAGGATGAATTGACCTACCAGTGCCTTAGTCAGTAAGTCCAAACTTCATTCATTTGCCGATGCAGAATTTAGAAAATATCCTATCCAAAACCTCCTCTGGTGCTATTTTGCCTGTTATCTCTCCTAAATCTTTTGCGGCCTGTTTTATATCCTCAATTATAAACTCTACAGAAAGATTTTCATTGATTGAATTCAAACTAGCAGTTAGGCAATTATAAGCATCCCTTATGGCTTCTTTATGTCGGAGATTATTAACTATTGGTCCCCGAAAAGAACCTATCTCACCTCCAAATACCACCTCGATTATAATCTCTTCTATCTTTCCTAAATTAATCCCTTTTAAAACTGATGTCCTGATTAGGGGTTTATCTTTCAGAAACTCTTCTATTTTCTCTAAATCAATCTTACTGGATAAATCAATCTTATTTATCACCACAATGGCCTTTTTATCTTGAATCTGATTAATTATATCTATATCCTCTTTCGTAATTCTATCATTATTATCCAGCATCAAGATTACTAAATCAGCATTCTTAAGATAATCTCTGCTTCGGGCAATACTCTTTTCCTCAACAATATCCCTTGGTTCTAATATACCGGCTGTATCAACAAGTCTCAGTGGAATGCCTCTTAAATTAATCAACTCTTCAATGGCATCACGAGTCGTCCCTGCCTTGGGTGTAACAATAACCTTCTCTTTTTTAATCAGGGCGTTCATCAGAGAGGATTTACCCACATTAGCCTTACCGCATATAACGGTCGTAATTCCTTCAGTTAAAATTATACCCTCCTCAGATGTCTCTAATAACCTTTTTAGATCTCTTCTATAACCAATAATCCTTTCTTTTAAACTAGAAGTATTAATTAGTTCTATCTCCTCTTCCATAAAATCGATAGAAGCCTCTAAGTGCGATATAATATCAACTAAACCCTCTCGGATTCCTTCTATTTTAGAAGATAGATCACCCCTTAAATGATTCATAGCAATCTTTAAGCCGGCATCTGTCTTGGCGTTGATTATATCTAAAACTGCCTCTGCCTGAGCTAAATCTATCCGCCCATTTAAAAATGCCCGCTTGGTAAACTCACCTGGCTCAGCTAATCTGGCGCCTGCTCTCAATGTTAAGTCGAGAATCTTCCGCATAGAGACAATACCCCCATGACAACTTATCTCAATTACATCCTCCTTTGTATAACTCTTCGGCGCACGCATAATGCTAAGAAGCACTTCATCAATAATATCAGAGGCTGGCTTTTTATTCTTTTTCCAGGGTCTATCTACAATCCATCCATAGTGAAGAGTATAGGTTTTAAATTCAGAAGGGCTTTTTTTATCCTTAGAGATAAATATCCTATCTGCAATCTCTAAAGATTTCTTACCACTTATGCGAATAATGCCTATTCCTGAGGTGCCTATGGGTGTAGAAATGGCTGCTATTGTATCTTCTAAGCCGATGCTACCTTTATACATCTTTACTTATTTTAATTATAGCCCTGGCTTCACCTACAGTAAAGAGAGAACCTGTTACCAATATCAAATCCTCATCCTTAGCCTTCCTTAAAGCCAGTTCAATAGCATCTCTTAAACTTTCTCTTGTATGGACAACTTTTCCATCAGAGATAAACCTTTTAAGGTATGCAACCGAGGCTGCTCGAGGATGAGTAGTTTGAGTTAAGATTATCCTGTCACTTATCCTCTCTAATTCTGAACATATCCCTTTAATATCTTTATCTCTGAATATACCTAAGACTAAAATTAACCGTTTATAGTTAAATATGGTCTGTATAGCCGATTTCAAAGCCAAAGCACTTGCCTTATTTTGGGCACCATCTAAGATTATCAAAGGTCTTTCTGAAACCTTCTCCATACGACCAGCCCACCTGGCTTTATTAATACCTTTCTTTATGGCTGATGAGTTAATATTGATGTTGTAGAATCGCAAAGCCTCCACTGTCCCTATGCCTGAGGCAGCATTAATGAGCTGGTGTTTACCCAGCAAGAAAGTCTTTAATCTACAGTATCTTGCAAATATCCCTTGAACTGTAAAAAGTTGGTATTTTGCATTTATTTTATTTGTCTCAAATAAAATATCTTTACCTACAATATATAACCTTGCTCTTTTCTTTCTGGCTGTTTCTTTTATGACATCTAAAACTGTCTTAGGTTGAGTTGCGCTAATTACAATAGTTCTTCCTTTTATAATACCTGCCTTTTCTCGGCTAATTTTGCTTAAGGTCCTGCCAAGTTTATCCATATGCTCATAACTGATAGGTGTAATAACGCAGACTAAAGGCTTAATGACATTTGTAGCATCTAGGCGTCCTCCAAGGCCTGCTTCAATGACCATAAGGTCTATTCTTTTAAGTCTAAAATAACAAAAGGCTAATATAGTATATACTTCAAAGAAGGTAGGCAGGTCTTTATTCTTATTGATATACCTATCAATCACTCCTTTTAGATGTCGGGTTAATGATACTAAATCTTTCTTATTAATTAATCTACCATTAACCTTAATCCTCTCACGGAAATCATGAAGATGAGGCGATGTATAAAGTCCAATCTTAAAACCTGCCGCCCTCAAGATACTTGAAATAAAAACAGCAGTAGAACCTTTCCCTTTAGTTCCGGCTATATGGATAGCCTTTATACCTTCGTGGGGATCACCCAGAAGTTTTAATATTCTCTTCACTCTTTTAAGCCGAAACTCATTGTAAGCAAATCTTTTCTTTCTTTCATAATTTATAAAGGAATTTAAATAATCTATTGCTTTTCGATAATTCATAGGGGTCCTTTTAATGTCTAAAATGTCTCACTCCGGTGAAAACCATAGATATCTTAAGTCTATCTGCTTCCTCTATTATATCTCTATCTTTTATTGAACCGCCAGGTTGAATAATAGCCCTTATGCCTGCTTTATGAGCAACTCTTATTGCATCCTCTTTGGGGAAGAAGCCATCACTGGCTAAAACTGACCCCTTAGACCTTTTACCAGCCTTTCTTGTAGCAATAATAACTGAATCAATTCTACTTGGCTGTCCTGCTCCAATACCTACAGTCTGATGCCCCCTGGCTAAGACAATCGCGTTTGATTTAATATATTTACAGACCTTCCAGGCAAATAATAGGGAATCCATCTGTTTTCTTGTGGGCTTCTTCTTAGTTACAATCTTTAATCTTCTTGAATCAATTTCCACCGCATCCTTCTCCTGCAGAAGCAGACCACCTGTTACCTTTCTGATGTCGACATCAATGCCGCTTTTATTAAGACTGGGTATATCCAAAATACGAATATTCTTCTTCCTCTTTAAAATCTTAAGAGCCGAATCTGTATAACCACAAGCCAAGACACATTCAACAAATTCTTTATGCATCAAACTAGCGGTCTCTTCATCAACAACTCTATTCAAACCAACGACGCTTCCAAAGGCAGATAAAGGGTCGCACTCTAAGGCTTTCCTATATGCCTGACTTAATCTTTTAGCCTCAGCAACTCCACATGGATTGGTATGTTTTATAATGCAGGCGCAGGGCTTATCAAAAATCTTGATTACCTCTAAAACCGAATCTAAATCCATTATATTATTGAATGAAAGTTCCTTACCATGTAACTGTCTGGTGCAAGTAATACTGGGTTCTGTGATTTTATCATCTTTATAGAAAGCACCTTTTTGGTGTGGGTTTTCACCGTATCTTAAGTCCTGGATTTTTCTAAATTTCAAATCAATCTCTTGAGCAAATGAAAATTCATCAAGATGCTTCTCTTTAGATATTGTCGGACGAATATTCTCTTTTAAATATCTGTATATAATCTCATCATATTTATAAGTATAATTAAAAGTCTGGATAGAAAGTTTGATCAAAGTCTCATCAGATAACCTGTTGTTGTTTTCTTTTAACTCTTTTAAGATAGATTGGTATTGAGAAGGACTACTTACTGCAGCAACATATCTATAGTTCTTAGCAGCAGCTCTAAGTAAAGTTGGGCCTCCGATATCGATATTTTCAATAATAACCTCTAAGTTGGAATTTTTGCAACTGATAATATCTTCAAAAGGGTAGAGATTAATTACCACCATATCGATTAAATCAATTCCTTCTTTCTTCAATTGTTGTAGATGTCTCTTGTTATCCCTTATAGCCAAAATGCCAGCATATATCTTAGGATGCAAGGTTTTTACCCTGCCGTCCAACATTTCATCTGCTCCTATATATTCAGAAATAGAGTAAGCAGGAATCTTCGCCTTATTCAGAATCTCTTTAGTGCCGCCAGTTGAGATTATCTCAATGCCCAGATTATAAAGTCCTTTGGCAAAATCTACAATGCCCTTTTTATCTGAAACACTTATTAGAGCCCTTTTTACTCTCACCACCTAACTTACCTCCTTTGCGCTTACTAAATCTGAAGAAGTCTCAACTTAGTCTTTTCTAAATCCAGTTCTTTTTCTAAAGATTTTATACCCTCTTTCAACTCCTTTCTTTGAAGTTTTAAATCAGAAAGTCGCCTCTGCCATCTTCTTTTTTCTTCATCTGAGAGTTTAATATCGGAGTCTCCATTTAATAGCCTATTTGCCTCTTTTATTGTAGAGTTCACATTTTTAAGCATCCTCTTCCTGGTTCTAAGCCTTCTGGAAAGATCACCAATTTGAACCTTTATATTCTCCATATAATTATTAAGCTGATTTTGAAGGCTTTGAATCTCAAGGTCTATTTTCCTTTTCTCCTGACTGAATTTATCTTTTAGAGCATTTACCTCAGCCTTATAGGCGTTTTTTTTATCAGAAAGAGACTTCTTTAGTTCATCCATCTTTTGATCTATCTTTTCTTTCTCTTCCAATATCTTAGCAAAGGATGGTTCTTGAGATAGAATCTTCTTTCTCGCCTCCTCTTTATCAAAAAACAGACCACAACTACAAAGAGCAATTGATGAAACTATAATTATAAAAGCAATATTTAAATTCTTCATAACCTTATTCTGAAACACTAAATATTAAATTTAAAATCAATTATATCACCATCTTCTATAATGTAATCCTTACCTTCCAAACGCACCAAGCCATTCTTTTTGCAGTTGGCAAAGCCTCCATATTTGATAAAATCATCGAAACTTACTACCTCTGCTTTAATAAAACCTCTTTTTATATCTGTGTGTATCTTGCCTGCTGCCTCATTCGCCGGGGTATTCTGGGCTACTGTCCAGGATTTTAATATGTCATTTTTTACAGTAAAAAATGAAATTAAATTTAGCATAGAATAAGCAGCTTGTATAAATTTATTATGGGCTGATTCTTTAATACCTATTTCTTTTAAAAACTTATCCTGTTCACTTTCATCTAATTCCAGTATTTC
>CAZQVU010000011.1:8187-14479 GCA_964596885.1 uncultured Planctomycetia bacterium | reverse complement strand
AATAATATAAGAATTGAGTGAGGGGTTAAATTCGCGCATATAATTTACGTTCATTAACATTCCGTAAATTATGCGCTCATTTAAGGAGGGCTTATGAAAATAGAAATAACTGCCAGACATTTTGAACTTACAGAAGCTATAAAAAAGTATGTTATAAAAAAAGTTCAGAATTTTAATAAGTACTTAAAAAGTATTATTGATGTGCATGTAGTTTTGTCCTTGGAAAATGATATAAGGCATATAGCCGAAGTTATTGTAACGGCTCGCGATATAAAATTTGTTGCCAAAGAGCATACTGAAGATTTATATGCCTCAGTAGATAAGGCTATAGATGCCATTGAAAAGCAGCTAAGACATCATAAAGAAAGGGTTAAAGAGCATCATTCAAAACACGGAGAGCAAAAACCTCTACCTGACCAACTTCAAGGAGAAGGTAGCCAGGATAGAAAACAGAAACCATTGATAATATTAAATCGTAAATTCTTAAATAAACCTATGGATGCAGAAGAGGCTGCTATGGAGTTAGAGTTGCAGAATTATAATTTTTTGGTCTTTAAGGATAGCACTGATAATGATAGAATAAAGGTAATCTATAAAAGAAAAGATGGTAATTTTGGACTAATTGAACCGTTATAATTTCAAGGAGGACCAGCAAATGAAAATTTTAGATTTCTTAGATAAAGAGGCCATAAGCACCGATTTAAAATCTAAAGATAAGGAAGGAGTAATAAATGAATTGGTGGACCTGTTGGCTCAAGTTGGAAAAGTAAAAAATAAGAAAAAGATGGTTAGAATTTTACTTGAGAGGGAATCTCTGGGTTCGACCGGTATAGGACAGGGTATAGCTATTCCTCATGGTAAGTCCCCTGACATAAAGGAGATGAAAGCCGCTTTAGGAATATCCAAAAGAGGAATTAATTTTGATGCTTTAGATGGCGAGCCTGTATATATATTTTTTCTTCTTTTAGCCCCGGTAAATTCGGCAGGTCCACATTTAAAGGCGCTGGCTCGAATCTCTCGACTGTTGAAAGATAAATATTTTAGAGATTCATTAAGAAAAGCCACCGATAAACAAACAGTTATTAAAATAATCAAACAGGAGGAGGATGATATGGGGGACTGAATTCCTCATAGAGGTGGAGAGAAATGCGCAAATTTAAGTGGTTAATTCCAGGAATGGGCATTAAAAGGTGGGTGTTTTTATGTATTACAGGAATTGGTTTAACTATTTTAGGCGGGGTGCTTATTTTTAGAGAGGCTATCATTTATAAAATATCAGGTTCTTTATCAGCTTTAGTTGGCATATATTTAACTATTACTAGTATAAGGAAGATGATTCAGTTTATTATAGGTATCCTTTTACCTCAACGCCAGAAGAAATTAGTTGATATTGTATATGTAAAAAGGCAGTTATCCAAAGGCCCAAACATAGTTGCTATTGGTGGAGGTACCGGATTATCTGTTCTTCTACATGGATTGAAAGAATATACCAGTAATATTACAGCCATAGTTACAGTTACTGACGATGGTGGCTCATCAGGGAGATTGCGTAGAGAGTTTGATATTCTGCCACCTGGAGATATACGCAACTGTTTGGTAGCTTTAGCAGATACCGAACCTCTAATGAGGGATCTATTTCAGTTCCGTTTTAAAGGACCTGCTGGTCTAAAGGGGCATAATTTTGGTAATTTATTTATTACTGCTATGAGTGAACTTACTGGGGATTTTGAAAAGGCAATTAAGGCTTCAAGTAAAGTCTTGGCTATAAGGGGTCAAGTGATACCTTCAACTTTAAAGCCAATTACTTTGTTAGCCAGACACAAGGATGGTCATACCACAAGAGGCGAAACCAAGATAACCGAGAGTACCAAAAGAATAGATGAGGTTTTTTTAGATCTACCATATTGCAAATCAACTAAAGAGGCAAAAGATGCCATAAAACAGGCAGATGCTGTAATATTAGGACCAGGCAGTTTATATACTAGCATTATTCCTAATCTTTTAATTAAGGAACTTCAGGAGACAATAACGAAATCTAAAGCAGTAAAGATATATATTTGTAATGTGATGACTCAATCACATGAAACAGATGGATATTCTGCAAGTGATCATGTAAAAGCCATTATCCGTCATACTAATTCTGGGATAATAGATTATGTTACAATAAATACCCAGGTTATACCGAAGACTTTTTTGCTTAAATATAAAGAAGAGAATGCCTATCCGGTTGTAAATGATTCAGATAAGATAAGAGAGATGGGATATAAGACGATAGAGGAAGATTTAATAGATACTAAGGATTATGTAAGACACAATTCTGAAAAGTTAGCTAAGACAATAATGAATATTATCAGTGATGTAAAAACCTCTTATATGTAATAGATGATGGTTCTTGAAAAAGAGATAGTAATAGAAAATGAGAGTGGCCTTCATGCAAGACCAGCAGCATTGTTTGTTCAACTAGCAAATAAATTTAATAGTGACATTACAGTCATGAAGGATAAAAAGGAAGTAAATGGTAAATCCATTATGGGTATTTTAATGTTGGCAGCCGATAAGGGAAGTAAGATTAAATTGAAGATTAGTGGCGAAGATGCCGAAGAGGCTATGAAAGAATTAGAAGCATTCTTGAAGGCTTCAAAACACGAGGGTTAATTTGGTCTTTTAAGGAGTAGTAATGGTGAAAAAGATAGAAGGTATTGCTGCCTCCCCAGGCATAGCGATAGGTAAAGCCTATTTAGTGGATAGTGAAAGTATAGCTATTGCCAAGAAGAGAGTTGCCAAAGAGGAACTACCTCTTGAGATAGCGCGTTTTGAAGAAGCACTAATTAAGACCCGCTCTGAGATATTAGGAATAAAGAAAAAGGTTATAGATGAATTAGGTCCAGAACATGGTCAGATATTCGATGCCCATCTTTTAGTCTTGGAAGATAAATCTTTAATCGAAGAAGTGATATCTACTTTAAGAAAGGAAAGATATTCAGTTGAATATATCTTCTTCCGAGTTTTAAATAAATATATAAAAGCCTTCAAAAAGATAGACGATGAGTATCTTAAAGAGAGGCTTTCTGATATTCAGGATGTGGGCAAGAGAATCTTAAATAATCTTTTAGGTGGACGCCAGAAGGCTTTAAGGGATTTAAAAGATAAAGTTATAATTGTCGCCTATGATCTTTCACCCAGCGATACAGTCTCAATGCAAAAAAATAAAGTCCAGGCCTTTGTTACTGATATTGGCGGTAAGACTTCTCATACGGCTATCATGGCAAGATCTTTAGAGATTCCTGCTGTAGTTGGTTTAGAGGAAGCAACTCAAGAGATAAATAATAATGAGACAATTATTGTTGACGGTGATAAAGGTGTTGTAATTATAAATCCCGATAAAAAAATATTAGAAAAATACAAAAAAGGCAAAAAAGACATTACTATCTTACAGAAGGAACTTCTAAAAATAAAGGATTTACCTGCTCAGACAAAGGATGGCTATCGCATTCAGTTATCTGCCAATATTGAGTTCCCCGAAGAACTTCCTTCTGTTATCTCTCACGGTGCAGAAGGCATCGGTTTATATAGAACAGAATATTTTTATATGAATAGAAATGATCTACCTTCAGAGAATGAACAGTTTGAGGCATATAAGAAAGTGGTCCAGCAACTCAATCCTTATCCAGTGGTAATCAGGACAATGGACTTGGGCGGAGATAAGTTTATCTCCCAATTCCAGGTTCCGAGAGAGATGAATCCTTTTCTGGGCTGGCGAGCGATAAGGTTTTCTCTTGCCCGACCTGATATATTTAAAACCCAACTGAAAGCAGCCTTAAGAGCAAGCGCCTATGGCAATCTTAAATTAATGTATCCTATGATTTCAGGCGTTGAGGAATTGAAGCAAGCCAATAAGATATTAGAGCGATGTAAAAAAGAACTTATTAACAAGGGTGTTAAATTTAACAAAAATTTAGAAGTGGGTGCTATGATAGAAATCCCTTCTGCAGCAATAACTGCTGATGTATTAGCAAAAGAAGTTAATTTTTTTAGTATTGGCAGCAATGACTTAATTCAATATTCTTTAGCCGTAGATAGAGCGAATGAGAAAATAGCCTATCTCTATAATCCAGCACACCCGGCAGTATTAAAATTAATAAAGCATGTGATAGAAGCAGGTCACAGGCAATATATCTGGGTTGGTATGTGTGGCGAGATGGCAGCTGATCCACCGATGGTTCTAATACTTTTGGGTTTGGGTCTGGATGAGTTCAGTGCTTCACCATTAGCTGTACCTCTGGTAAAAAAGATAATAAGGTCGGTTACTTTAAAAGATGCTAAAAAGATAGCAGAACAAGTTCTTAACTTACCATCTGGTGAAAGGATAAAAAGATTTGTGGAGAATGAGATAGAGAAGATTGTACCGATTTTAAAGAGGTTCAAAAGGAGATAGATATGTTAGAGAGATTAGATGATATTAAGATAATTGAAAAGATAGATAAGGCAAAGATGAGGGAACTTCTTATTAACTTCCCTCATCAGTTGCTGGAGGCAAAAGATATTGGTTTAAACCTTAGATTGCCTAAAGAATATCTCAATAGAAGATATAAAAATATAGTTTTTGCTGGAATGGGTGGTTCTGCAATAGGTGCTGACTTACTGAAAGATTACTTAAAGTTTGAGATAAAGATTCCAATCTATATTAATCGGGATTATAATCTACCTGAATTTGTTAACAAAGATACTTTGTTTTTTGCCTGTAGTTATTCAGGAAATACTGAAGAGACCTTATATGCCTTTAAGATGGGTAAAAGGAAGAAAGCAAGGGTTATCTGCTTATCCTCGGGCGGCAAATTAGAAAAATTAGCAGCCCGATATAATTATCCTTTCATAAAGATTCCTTCGGGTTATCCACCAAGGTGTGCCCTGGCTTATTCTTTTTTTCCTATATTGATGATTCTTAATAAATTAAACTTGATTAAAGATAAGAGTTCTGATATAAAAGATACCTATAATGTTCTAAAAAGAATTACTCAAAGGATGCATCCTTCTAAAAAGAGTAATTATGCAAAGAAGATAGCCTCTGAAGTTTATGGACAATTTGTGATAGTTTATGGTTCATCATCTACAACTGAAATACCAACATTGAGATTTAGGGCTCAGCTTGCAGAAAACTCAAAAACTCTTTCTTCGCATCATATATTTCCTGAGATGAATCATAATGAGATAGTGGGATGGGAAAATCCTGAGAAGGTGCTTAAGAATTTCGTCGTAATAATTCTAAGGAGCAAAAAGGATTATAAGAGAATTAAAAAAAGGATAGATATTAGTAAGAAAATTATCCTGAGGTCAAAAGCTAAGATAATTGAGATTGAGGCAAAGGGAAATAGTTTGCTTTCTCAGATGTTGAGTTTGATTTGTATCTGTGACTGGATAAGTTTCTATCTAGCTATATTAAATAGAGTAGACCCAACTCCAGTAGAAAGAATAGAATTTCTTAAGAAGGAATTAGCCAGGAAGTAGATTATGAAAGCATTAATTTTAGCGGCTGGATATGCAACCAGGCTATATCCTTTGACTAAAGATAGGGCTAAGCCCTTACTGCCTGTTAAGGGCAGGCCTATTATTAATTTTATTATAAGAAAAATAGAACCTTTAGATGAAGTAGATAAAATATATGTTGTAACCAATCAAAAATTCTACAATATTTTTTGTCTATGGAGGGATAATTATAGATTCAATAAGGAGATTGAGGTTATTAATGATAAGACATTAGAGGATGAGACCAAACTTGGTGCCATAGGAGACATTGATTATGTTATAAAGAAGAGGGATATAAAAGATGATCTATTGATTGTTGCAGGAGACAATCTCTTTGATTTTAATTTGACTGAGTTTAGAGATAAAGCCGAAAAAGTTACACCAGCGGTATCTTTGGGCATCTACGATGTCAAAAAAAAGGAGTTAGCCAAGTTATATGGAGTTGTCAGTTTAAATGATAATAATCAAATTTTAGAGTTGCAGGAAAAACCCAAGATGCCTAAGAGTACTCTTATAGCCGTAGGCGTTTATTTAATACCCAAGGAGAAGATAAACCTAGTTCATAGTTATCTTGATGAAGGCAATACTCCAGATGAGCCAGGTTATTTTATAAGATGGTTATGTCAAAAAGATAGAGTTTACGGTATACCTTTAACTGGTAAGTGGTTTGATATAGGTAGCATTGAATCATATCATAGAGCAAATGGAGTATGGGAGAGGTTAAATTCCGACACATAAGTTATCTCGTCCTTTGGACTCTATAACTTAT
>CAZQVU010000011.1:0-8177 GCA_964596885.1 uncultured Planctomycetia bacterium | reverse complement strand
TGTTGTCATTAAATTCCTGCATACGATTTAGTTTCGTAAACTCACTAAATCGTACAGTCATTAAAGGAGGGAAAATAAATTGGTGAGAAAGTACACATATTTATTTACATCAGAGTCTGTAACAGAGGGTCATCCAGATAAGGTTGCAGACCAAATCTCAGATGCAATACTTGATGCCATCTATAGAGAGGATCCTAATGGACGAGTTGCATGTGAAACGCTGGTTACAACTGGATTGGCATTTGTAGCTGGTGAGATTACAACCAGTTGTTATGTTGAGATTCCCAAGGTTGTTAGAGAGACTATTAAAGAGATAGGTTATACAGAACCTGAATATGGTTTTGATTATCAGACCTGTGGAGTTGTTACCGCAGTCCAGGAGCAATCTCGAGATATATCTCAGGGTGTAGATATTGGAGGAGCCGGCGATCAGGGAATGATGTCTGGTTATGCTACCAATGAAACAAAAGAACTTATGCCTCTTCCTATTATGCTGGCTCACAAATTGACCTATCAATTATCCAAGATTAGAAAGCAAAAGGAAGTCAATTATTTAAGGCCAGATGGGAAATCTCAGGTAACAGTTGAGTATCACAAAGGAAAACCGCAGAGAGTTGAAGCAATTGTCCTAAGTGCCCATCATAGCCCCAGAGTAAAAATGGAAGAAATAAGACATGATTTAAAGGAATTAGTTATCGATAAGGTAATACCTAAAAAATTTATGGACAAAAAGACCAAGATATTTATAAATCCAACAGGAAGATTTGCAATAGGTGGACCTTTGGCAGATACAGGAGTAACTGGAAGAAAGATAATAATTGATACTTACGGAGGAGTAGGAAGTCATGGGGGAGGGTGTTTTTCAGGCAAAGATCCTACAAAAGTGGATAGGTCTGCTTCTTATTATGCTCGCTACATAGCCAAGAACATAGTTGCTGCAGGCTTAGCTGATAAATGCGAGATACAGCTTGCTTACGCTATAGGAGTAGTTGAGCCTGTTTCTTTGATGGTTAATACCTTTAATACAGGTAAGATATCTGAGGAGAGATTAAAGAAATTGATAAGAGAAACCTTTGATATGAGACCAGCAAGTATAATTGAGCAATTAAAGTTAAGGCGACCTATATATAAAAATACAGCATGTTACGGTCATTTTGGACGGCAGGAGGAAGGGTTTACATGGGAAGAGGTAGATAGGGCTCTGGTTTTAAAAAAGAGAGCAAAGTAAATGAGAGGAGTAAATTAATGAAATACGACATTAAAGATAAATCTTTAGCTAAGAGAGGAAGATTAAGGATTGAATGGGCAGAGAACTTTATGCCTGTATTAAGGTTAATCAGAGATAGGTTTAAAAAAGAGAAACCCTTAAAAGGTTTACGCATTGGATGTTGTTTGCATGTTACCACCGAGACAGCCAATCTGGTGATTACTTTAAAGGCTGCGGGAGCTGGAGTTAATCTCTGTGCCTCAAATCCTTTAAGTACCCAGGATGATGTTGCTGCTTCTTTGATTGAAGATTACAAGATACCTGTTTTTGCTGTTAAAGGAGAGACAAATAAGCGCTATTATTCTCATATTAATAGTGTACTTGATATAAAACCACATATTACAATGGATGATGGAGCAGATTTAGTTTCTACTATTCACAAAAAGAGAAAGAATCTCACCAACTATCTCTTGGCTGGGACAGAAGAGACTACAACTGGTGTAATAAGATTGCGGAGTTTAGAAAGGAAAGGATTGTTGCTTTTTCCAATGTTTGCAGTAAATGATGCCCAGACCAAACATCTGTTTGATAACCGATATGGTACAGGTCAATCTACTATAGATGGGATTATTCGGGCTACCAATATTTTGCTTTCTGGAGTGAAGTTTGTCGTCTGTGGATATGGTTGGTGTGGCCGAGGTGTTGCTCGGCGTGCAAAAGGTATGGGAGCAAATACTATAATATGTGAGGTTGATCCTTTAAAGGCTTTAGAGGCTGTTATGGATGGCTATGAAGTTATGCCTCTAGAAAAGGCAGCTAAAGTTGGCGATATATTTGTTACCACTACCGGGGATATGAATGTAATTGATAAAAATCATTTTTTAAAGATGAAAGATAACGCTATAGTTGCTAATGCAGGTCATTTTGATGTTGAGATTAATTTGGATGCTTTAAGGTCATTAAGTAAATCTACAAAGGATATCAGAGAGAATGTAAAACAATACACTTTAAAAGATGGTAGAAGAATCAATCTTTTAGCCGAAGGAAGACTTATAAATTTAGCCGCAGCTGAGGGTCATCCGGCTTCTGTTATGGATATGAGTTTTGCCAATCAGGCGCTGGTCTGTGAGTATATAAAGAAGAATAGCAATAAACTCAAGAAGAGGGTATATAAAGTGCCGGAAGAGATAGATAGAGATATCGCTCAGTTAAAGTTAAAATCTTTAGGCATAAAAATAGATAAACTTACTAAAGAACAGAGAGAATATCTATCCTCCTGGCATATTGGAACTTAAAAGAAGAGTTAATAAAAATGCCTAAGAAGATAAAAAGGATTGGCATAATAACCAGTGGTGGTGATTGTGCTGGTATGAATGCCGCTATAAGAAGTGTGGTTAGATGCGCCTTATATCATAAGATTGAACCTATTGGTTTTTTCCATGGATACGAAGGGTTAATTAAAGATGAGGCTAAAAGATTAGATAGGCGTTCTGTAAGTAACATCATTGGAAGAGGTGGAACTATCTTAAAGACTGCTCGCTGTCCTGAATTCATTAAAAAAGAGGCTCAGAAAAAGGCAGTTGAAGTTATTAAGAAGAATAAAATAGATGGTATGATAATTATTGGTGGTGATGGTTCATTGAGGGGGGCACATAAACTGAGTAAAGACTGGAAGATTCCAACCATTGGCATACCCGCTACAATTGATAATGACATAAATGGTTCAGATGCTTCAATCGGTTCGTTTACTGCTATAAATGTTGCTTTAGAGGCTATAGATAAGATAAGAGATACAGCGACAAGTCTTGAGAGGATATTTGTTGTTGAGGTTATGGGCCGTCTGAGAGGATACATTGCTATGCTTGTAGGTCTTGCTGGAGGTGCAGAGGATGTTATATTGCCAGAAATGGAATTTTCTATTGATAAGATGTGTAGCGATATAAGAGAGGGAAGAAAAAAAGGTAAAATTAGCTGGATAATTATAGTAGCTGAGGGTGCCGCCAAGGCGCATAATATAGCCTCTTTAATAACTCAAGAGACTGGTTATGAAACGAGAGAAGTAGTCTTAGGTCATATTCAAAGGGGAGGAACACCAACTGCATATGATAGGGTTCTGGCAAGTAGATTTGGTGCTTATGCAGTTGATTTGATAAAAGATGGCCAGACTGATAAAAGCGTAGTTATTAAATCAGGCAGATTAAAAGCAATAGATTTAAATCAAGCAACTAAGTCTATCCACAAAGTAGATATTGGACTTTATGAACTAATGAAGGTTTTAGCAACTTAATAAGAAATAGAAAGGAGTGGCTTTATGATTTATAAAGACCTTAATGAATTACTTAACTCCTTAGAGGGTATATTGAAGATTAACAAGGATGGTCTTGAGATATTAAATAAAGAAAAGGTTGTCTCTGACATAATTGATGAATTAGCCTATAATGCTGCTTTGAATGAGAACAAGGATTTGAAAGACATCTCTTGTTGGCTTATAAGAGAGATTGCCTATGATTTTGATATCATTCCCTCATCTATCCAGAATCTCTATGAAGCAAGGAGCCGCAATGAGTATAAAGATATAACTATACCTGCCATAAATTTAAGAGGCCTGACCTATGATTTAGCTAAAGCCTTAATTAGAACAGCAAAAAGGAACAATTCTTTGAGTTTTATCTTTGAGATTGCAAAATCTGAAATTGGTTATACCCAACAGAGACCTGCTGAGTATGTGGCTTTAGTTTTAGCCGCAGCCATAAAGGAGCATTTTGAAGGACCTATCTTCATTCAGGCAGATCATGTCCAGGTAAAAGATAAGAATTTTAAAGAGGACCGAGATAAAGAGATAAACAACTTGAAGGAGTTGATAGAAGAAGAGATTGAGGCTGGGTTTTACAACATTGATATTGATTCATCAACCTTAGTTGATTTAAACAAAAAAGAGGTTTTAGAGCAGCAGCGTCTTAATTTTGAGATAGCTGCAGAGTTAACTTCATTTATAAGAGAAAAACAACCAGAGGGTATAACTATTTCAGTAGGTGGAGAGATAGGAGAAGTTGGAGGTAAAAATTCTACCCCGGAAGAATTAAGGGCTTTTATGGAAGGTTATCTCAGAAGACTTAAAGATTACGGTAGCCAGTTAAAGGGTATTAGTAAGATAAGTATCCAAACCGGTACCGCTCACGGAGGAGTTGTTTTGCCAGATGGTTCAGTTGCCAAAGTCAAGGTAGATTTTGATACCCTGAGGAATCTTTCTGAGATAGCCAGGAAGGAATATGGACTCTCAGGTGCTGTCCAGCATGGTGCTTCAACCCTGCCGGCCGAACTATTTGGTAGATTTCCTGAGACTCAGACTGTTGAAATTCATCTGGCTACAGAGTTTCAAAATATTATTTACGAGAGTAAACATCTACCTGATGAATTAAGACAGAAGATGTATAATTACATAAAGACTGAACTAAGAAATGAAAAAAAAGAAGACCAAACCGAAGACCAGTTCATTTATAAGACGAGAAAGAAAGCCTTTGGACCTTTTAAGAAGGAATTGTTGGATTTACCTGATGAGGTGAAGGAAGCAATAAGTAGAGAGGTTGAAGAGAAGTTTGATTTTTTATTTAAAAAACTAAATTCGGTAAATACAAAAGAGTTAGTTAATAAATATATTAAACCTCAAAGAATCAAAGCAAAGGTCCCCCATAAATTAACAGAACTTATTTAGATTATTTTGGGAGTTTGATAATAAAAACCACACCTATTATTGCAAATATTATATTAGCCAACCAGGAAGAGAGAAGAGGAGGAATGAAGCCTTCTTTTCCGAATGCAGTACTGGTTATTATAGTAGCATAATAGATAAGTCCCACCGCTAAAGCCACACCTAAATACATAAGAGCACCTCCTTTGTTAGGCAAAAGGGCAAAGGATATACCTAGAAGTACAACTATGAGATTAATGAATGGAAAGGAGAGTTTATTATAGAAGTCAACCAATAGACTGGTTGGTCGATAGCCATTATTTGATAATTTCTTTATATATTTATAAAGTCTAAAGATACTCATAAATGCGGTTTGGTATTTTGACTTTGTGAAGTCACGAGGTTTTTCAGGAGTCCTGAGTATTTTTTCTTTAAAGAACAAAGAATTGCCAGTCATAACCCCTTCCTTATTTAAAGGATAAATAGCACAGTTTTTAAGAATCCATTTATCCTTAACCCATTCGGCTTTATCTGCAGTAATTCTGGCAATAAGATTACCTTTTTCATCGTTTTGCAAAATGATTAGACTATATAAAATTTTATCTTTCACATAGTAACTTTCTGCATAATATATACGGTAGTTTTCTCCATACAGAGTAACATCTTTTATTATTTCCTTTTGGTTCTTTTTTTTCGTTGATTCAATTTTCTCTTCTTTTATCTGGCTATAGATTGCATAAGATCGGGGTACAATCTTATTTTCTAAGACAAAAGATAAGATCGTAACAACTAATCCTAAAAAAAGTAAGGGCAATATTATTCTCCAGGTATTGATACCACTTGCTTTTAAAGCGGTAATTTCATTATTACGGTTTAAGGTGCCAGTTGTATATAAGACTGAGAGAAGAAGAGCCATCGGAGTTATTTGAGTTACTATTATTGGGAAGAAAGCAAGATAATATTGCAATAGGGTTGGGAATTTGACATTCTGTTTTATTATATCTTCTAAGTTGGCAAAGAGGTCAATAACGAGATAAAGGCAGATAAACATACCCAGACAGTATAAAAATGGTGGAATAAACTCTTTTATAATGTATTTATCTATAATCTTCACATCATTTTTCCTTCTGAGGCGGTTTTATATATAATTTGGTTTTGAATTTTAATTTTCTCAACCTTTCTTAATTTAATTTTCAATGTGGATTCTGGAAGAATGGATTTTAGCCCCCCACTTTTCCTTAACCTCCTCAATCTCTCTCCTTGGGAAGAAGAGGCTTACATTAACCTTCTACGGTTTTATAAATTAAATAGCCCCCCAGACTCATAGTGATTATGTTGGGCAACCAGGCGCCTAATGCAGGACTTACAATGTGTTTTACAGCCAGGGCGCTACCCCCTGCTAAAAGAACATAATAGGTTATAATTATAACCAAACTGAGACCAAACCCCGCAGATTTGCTACTTTTTTTGGTCTTTATTGCCAGAGGCAGTCCAATGAGTAAAAAAGCAAGATTTGCAAAAGAGAGGGATATCCTTTTGTGTATTTCAGTAATTAAATTTATAGGATCAACGTTGAATCTTTGTAGATTTTTTATCTCTTCTTTTACTTCCGCTATAGTCATATCTTTTGGTTTCTTCTGAATAGTTTTAGCCTGTCCTTTGCGTAGATTTAGTTTTATATAATAGGTTTCAAATTCAAGTTGATAGAACTCATTAGAATTCCCTTCTTTTGGTTCACTTAAATTTCCATTCCTTAATTCTAATTTTATAAAATCTTTATCTTTTACTGGTATAAACCTACCTTCTTTAGCTACAGTAATTCTGGGGATTTTGCCTTCTTGAGTCTGAAAAACTTTTATTCCTTCTAGTTTATTTTTTTTGACTCTATCTACAAAAAGAATATGGTTTTTGAATTTTATAAAGGTTCCTTCTTCTATGATACTAAGAGGCGTCTTGACGGCAATCCTGGTAAGAATCTTCCGTGAGGCAAAATGTGATTTTGGTATGACTTTATCATTTAGTATTACAGAAAGCAGGCTTAATATCAATCCTATAGCAATAAGTGGAAATATTATTCTATATAAACTAAAGCCACTTGCCCTCATAGCAATTATCTCATTATCAGAAGAAAGTCTACCAAAGGTAAGAAGAATAGCAGTAAGTAAAGACATAGGTAACGCATATCTTAATAGATAAGGTATCTTACAAGCGAAAAACCTAAGTATCTCTATTATATTTGTTCCTTTGGTAATGATTTTATCTGAGGATTGAATCAGATTGCCAATAAGAAGAATAAAGATAAAAACCGAAAGGGCTATAAGGAATGGACCTGCTACTTCTTTTAAAACATAGTTTCTTAAGATTCTCATAGTTGGTTTCCTCTGGCTATAACTAAAGCGTATATATTATCAGCACCAGATTCCTTTAATACCTTTGCGCATTCGTTTATGGTGCTAGAGGTGGTAACAACATCATCAATCAATAATATATTTTTGTTATTGAATAAAGACTTATCTTTGACTTTAAATACACCATCTAAATTTAACAACCTTTCTCTTCTATCAAGTTGGACTTGAGGTATAGTCGGTTTAATTTTTACAAGATTATTACTTATGAGTTGCTTTTTGAATCTTTTAGATAGGTCCTCCGCTATCAGTAAAGACTGATTAAAGCCCCTTGTCACTAATTTAGTCCTGTGCATAGGAACACTAGTGATTAAATCTATTTTTTTAATATCTATAAAATTATTGATAAAATTAGACATTAATTCAGAAAATAGATTTTTGAGAATCATCTTTTTCTTATATTTAAAGAGGTGAATGCATTCTCGGATAAGACTCTTATATTCACATATTGCCCATATTCTTCTGAAATAATACACCTTATCTTGACAATCAAAACATATACCTTCCTTATGTTCACTACTTATAGGTCTACCGCAGACATTACAGTATGGAGGAAGGTTTATTCGAATCTTATGAAAACAATCTCTACAGATACCCCAGATATTCTCTGGTTTTAATTTCACTCCACATACTTGGCATTTTAATGGGTAAAAGAGATTTAATAAATACTTTAATATATCCCTTTTCATTTTATTTAATAGGGCGTCACAAAAGTGCCGCCCTTGATTACACCGATTAAAATTTTAGGCTGGAACGAGTTTTGTGACAGCCTGTTTTATTTAATATATCATTTTGAAATACTTTTGTCAATCAGTCGTTAAGTGAAGCGTTATATTAACTGGATCTATTTTTAAGAGCAAATCTTACCCAATCTATC
>CAZQVU010000010.1:0-14504 GCA_964596885.1 uncultured Planctomycetia bacterium | reverse complement strand
TCTAAGTCAAATTTTATGTATCTTTTCCTAAGGGCTTCTTTAACTATTTCTGAATTTTCTCTGATAAATCTAATATCTAACATCGTTTCTAATCTCTTCCTTTAAAGCCCCCTCTTTGGCATAGGCAAAGCCTAAGGCTAAATATATCAAATAAACGGCGATATAGACGATATTAAAGTATTTAAAGTTGATTCCTCCTGTAATATTTATGATAGCCAGAGTAGTTGGAGGCGTCATCGCATAGACACCAATATTAAAGATATTGGAATATTTTAGCCTTTTGACTGAACTCAGATTTAGAATTACAACAAACAAACTGAAGATTAAAACTTGAATAAATTTAGCAAATAGAGTAAAGATATAACTAAAGACTATAAGAACCGGCCAGCCTATCTTAAATATTATATTGACCCAGTTCTTTAATAAATCAAAGGTCACATAATAGGTATGTCCTCCGCTTGAGACAATAAAATACTCATCGGTCTTATCAGAAGGCTTAATAGAGAAGTCCCTTATTTGAGAAAGGTTATATCTCTTAATGTCGGTTGTGCCTTTTGACTCTGATTGAACAATCAGGGCATCCTCTGTAATAAGAATGCCGTCCTCTCCTTCCTCCAACGAGGTTATGCTGCCAGTGGTATCAACAACAAAGGTGAATCCTTTAGGACCAAGTTCGCTTAATCTCTCCTTATAAGGCTGCTTGACATCTGCTGAAACCTTACCATCTTTTATCTCAAGTGGAACTACTATCCTCTTTATAACCTCATGGAGTTTCTCTTTGTTGCTATTGAGGAACTCAAGAGATTTTGTTCTAAAGTTAAAGATTATATATGTGCTGATGATTATAGTGGTTATAAGGACAAGCAAAAACACATATTTAACTGCTTCACTTGCCGGTCTAAAAGACAATTCCTTATAATGGCTCGACTTAAAACTCTTTATTATTCTCATCCAGAAAGACATTTTTTGCTCTCCTCTTTTTTTCTGTCTTCTGTCCTCTGTTTTCTGAGTTCTGACTTCTGACTTAGGACTTTTTGTAACTTGTAGTTTTAACCTTTTATAACACCAATGGGTCTCATACGGCAGACCTTCTTAGATAAACCTGCTTTGGCTACTACATTGACAACCCTATCTATATCTTTATAGGCTGCTGGTGCCTCTTCAACTAAAGTAGCAATAGAATGTGCCCTGGCTAAAATATCCTTTGCCTGGAGTTGCTCCTTTAGAGCCTCTATCCTGGTCTGCTGTTTTGCTTTTTTGCGCGACAAAACCCTTCCTGCACCATGGCAGGTACTATAAAATGTCTCTTTGGCTTTCTCTGTGCCTACAAGGAGATAAGAATGTGTGCCCATATCACCAGGAATCAATACTGGTTGTCCAATTGGTTTATACTTATCAGGAATATCCTTGTGTCCTGGAGGAAAAGCCCTGGTTGCCCCTTTTCTATGGACGCACAACTTCTTAATCTCACCCTCAACCTCAATCTCCTCTATCTTTACAATATTATGGGCGACATCGTATATTAAATTCATACCCAGAGCATTATAACTTCTGCCAAAGACCTTCTCAAACGACTTCCTGACAAGATGCATAAGATATTGTCTATTACACCAGGCATAATTTGCTGCACACCTCATAGCCGCAAGATACCTTCTGCCCTCCGGACTATTTACAGGAGCACAGGCAAGCTGTCTGTCGGCTAAGTCTATATTGTATCTATCAACAGCCTTTCTCATCTCTTTAAGCGCATCATCGCATACCTGATAACCAAAGCCTCGTGAGCCGGTATGTATCATAATAGTAATCTGGTTCTTCTCAAGACCAAAAATCCTGGCTATCTCCTCATCATATACCTCGTCCACAGCCTGAATCTCTAAAAAATGGTTGCCTGAACCAAGTGTTCCTACCTGAGCCCTTCCTCTCTCATAACTCCTCTCTGTTACGGCTTCAGGGTCTGCTCCTTTAATAGCACCAGCCTCCTCGGTATGCTCTAAGTCATCCTTATCTCCATAACCCCTCTCGACTGCCCAAGCAGCCCCTTTTATCAAAATCTTCCTTAATTCACTATGTCCTGCTTTTATCTGGCCTTTGGAGCCCAGACCAGAAGGGACATCATTAAATAACTGATTTATTATATCTTCAATCCTGTCTTTTATCTCACCATAAAACAGATTAGTATGGATTAATCGGACGCCGCAGTTTATATCATATCCGCAGATTCCAGGAGAAACTATCCCTTCATCCAAATCAAATGCAGCTACACCACCGATACAATTTGAGACTACAAAATTGTTAGCAATAAAATTGTGGTCAGAATGGGAAACAGTGAAATCATAAACAAAATCGTGATAAGGAATCTCTTCTATGCTTATAATTTCATCCCAAACCATCCCGCTTTGCCCTAATCCTTCTGTGGCCTCTTTAAGATAATCATCAAAAGAAGGGAAGTTGTAAGGAATACGAGGAACAATCTTTCTGTTTTTGTTTAATTTATAACAGACATCAATAATGAATCTTTTTGTTAAAGGGTTCCCCGCCAATTGAAAAGCAATCTTTTGATAGCTTAAACCTGATTTTAACAGCTGAGGAATCTTCTCTTTTATGGCTTGCTCTTTTTCTCTTAATGTCCTCTCCCTTAGTTTAAGGTATTGAACGGCTAAGTTAGCAAGAAAGGCTCTCTCAGAATTATATTCAAAACCAATCTGGCTCCAGAGATTAAAAAGACTCTGTGGTTTTGGAGACAGTACCAATTCTAATGCCCAAGATATTTCTTTCTTTTTACTCACATGTCTTTTTCTTTTATCAATATAAAGAGTTTCAACCCCAAATTCTTTTAAAAGCCCTGAGATATCTTTTAAGAAATCTTTGCCGTTTTCTATTAATTCTTCTCTTTTGGCCATAGGAAAAACTGGAGCATTAAAATAGCCTCTTCTCCCTTTTCTCCTGTGGGGCTTGCGTAATTCACATCCAAAAAGAGAGGCTAAAAACAGGCGTTTCTGCCAAAGAGGGGCTTTAAAAATCCACTTAGGCACTCTATAAGCTTGATTCACTTTTCTCCCCCGAGGAACTCCTAACGCCTCCAAAAGCACTACTAAGCTAGAAGCGTTAACACTGAATTGATAACAATCATAAAATTTTTTCTTATTCCTGGAGCTCTTCGTTCTTCGATGATGAATTGGCCCAGGAGTATAGCCAATTCTTTTTAAATCCTTTCTTACCTCTTCTAAATCCTCGGGCTTTCCTGCAAAATTTAAAACCCCTTCTCCCTTTTTTCCAATAAAATTCATTGAGGCATCGCCAAAAATAAACCCCATTATTTTTAAAATATAAGGAAGCTTGGGGTGTTTATAATTTAAGGGAAAGAGGTTGCGTTCTTTTAACTTCCGAAGATTTATCTCAAATTTAGGCGTTCCTGGTTCTCTGCCTAATTTTACTAAAGTCTTCTTGATGTCCTCTTTGTAAATAATTGTTTCACTAGAGGGCTCTTCATAAGGCACTCCCTGAAAGGGCAAAATTGCTATATTTTCACCGTGTTTTATTTCTCTTAGAGGTTTCATCCCAAAAGCAGTAAGTAAAGGATGGTCTTCTGTAGCCTTAAGTTCATATCCAGCTTTTGTATTAATCTTAAATACTCTCTTAGGCTTTAACTTCATAAATTTTTCAATGGATGTCTCGATTACCTTCTGAGAGCTAAAATCAACACTCTTAAGATTCTGACTAAACCAATCTCTTTTAAAATCTTCAATTGGTTTATTAAAGCCAAGGGCAGTTAACACCTTAGCATCTTTTGTTAAGCAAGCGCCGTAGCCCCAGTGGATATCAGGCATAGCCAGTGAATACTTAATAATACCTGGCAGGCAAGCCACATTAGCAACCTGCTCAGGTGCCTGATCCTGCCTTATAGATTTTATAAGCTCATCATCTGCTATAATTAAACCATCTACCCTCATACACTTTTTATAACTACGAGGGATCCTCCATCTATAGTCATCTATCTTTTGTAATGGCCCAGACCAACCATCAACCATCTGACTTACTCCTTCTGTTTATCTCTTTCAGTTATCCTCTTTATGTATGCCTCAATCTTCTTTCTTTTTTCTTCTTCAACATCCACAAACCTCAAACCCGTCCTTCTTGTAAGAATCTCTGAGACAGCGGTTAATCTTTCCATCTCTTTATTCTCAAGTTCTTCTGTCCAAACTACCTGGGCTCCTACTCTTATAGGCCTGTCTTCATCTTCAAGCAATAGTTCTATATCTAATCTTACGCCGGGTACTATCTCTATATTCACGGGTAGACATAGCCCAACTCCATAATGATGGAGATCCTGACAATAAGCCGTAAATTCTATCTCCTTTTCAGGAAAAAATACCTTAACTCCTCCAGTATACCTTATTCTCTCATATAAGCGCCTTTGTTTGGGTTTCTTCTTTGTCTCCTTTTCTTCTTTTAAGTCATAGGTCATAGGAGCAAGACTTCTATATTTTAAAAAGACCAGGATTACTGTGCTAATAAAGAGGGTTAAGCTGCTTAATACAAAGATGATCGATACAAGTTTTATTGTATGAGAACTCACTTAATAATTCCTCTTTTTAGACATCAAAGGTAATCTCGCAAGACCAACCAGAATCATCGGAGATTATTTTAATATTATAATAGGTGGCTGCTTTTATCTCGGTTATAATCTTATGCCTTTTAGAATCAATCCTTTCACCAATCGCCTCTGCTTTTATATAACCCCTATTAAGCTCATAGATTTTAAACTCCCTAAACAGCATATCTTTTGTATTCATAAGAAAGAGGAGTTCGTTTAACCAATCGATGAGTAAATCTTCTTTCTTTGACGCTCTTAATTCAACAGGAATCCTCTCTTTTAAGGCTATATTATCAATTGATGTAATAACTGAAAACATACCTTTTGCTGCATTTATAAAAAGTTCTTTATCTGATGAACCTCTTATCTTTAGCCTTAAATCAGCGGTGTGCTCAAGGATTTGAAAACCTTTATCTTCTGGTTTTTTTAACTTACTCCCCTCCCTCTTCATCCTCTTCTGAAACAATCTTAGCCAGTGAGACAACCTTATCGTCTGGTTTTAATGATATTAATCTAACCCCCTGGGTATTCCTTCCAATTGAACGCATATCTTTTACAGCACACCTCACTACCATACTGCTTGAGGTAATAACCATAATCTCATCGCTATCTGTAACACTCTTTATACCAATAACTTCACCATTTCTTTTACTAACCTTTATATTAATAATGCCTCTTCCGCCTCTTGATTGAGACTTATATTTATTAATGGGCGTCCTTTTGCCATAGCCATTGCTGGTCACAGTAAGGAGATCTGTATCCTTCTTTGCTATCTCCATACCTATACAACGGTCGTCTTTTGCTAATCTTATTCCCTTGACGCCAGCAGCAGTTCTTCCCATTCTCCTTACCTCAGACTCATCAAACCTGATAGCCCTTCCTTTCTCTGTTGCTAGAACTATCTCATCCTTTCCATCAGTCAGACAGCAGGCAATCAATCTGTCTTTATCCTTAAGGGTTATTGCCTTAATACCTCCCTTTCTTGGATTCTCAAAGGCCGAGAGTTCTGTCTTTTTAATCATACCCTTCTCTGTTGCCATAACTAAATTTAGATCCCCTGAAAACTCTGACACAGGAATGAACGAGGTAATGTTTTCATTTTTTAATGTCTGTATGAGATTTATGATAGCCCTACCTTTAGATATTCTAGTAGCCTGGGGTATCTCATGGACCTTTAACCAATAAACCCTCCCTTCATCTGTAAAGAATAATATATAATCATGGGTTGAGGCAATAAAGAGGTGCTCAACAAAATCCTCCTCTTTAAGAGAAGCGCCCACTACACCTCTTCCTCCTCGCTTTTGCTTTCTATATGAGGAAATTGGTATGCGCTTTATATAACCAGAATGGCTGATGGTTATAACCATATTCTCCTTGGCTATAAGATCCTCTATATCCAGTTCTTCAACCTCTCCAATAATCTCTGTTCGGCGAGGATCCTCATATTTCTCTTTTAAAGCGAGAGTTTCCTCTTTAATTATCTGAAGAATCTTCTTAGGATTTCCCAGAATAGACCTTAACCTCTCTATCGTTTTAATCAACTCAAGATATTCCTTTTCTATCTTCTCTCTTTCTAAACTGGTTAACCTCTGAAGTTGCATCTCTAATATAGCCTTGGCCTGCTTTTCAGTTAAAGAAAACTTCTTAATTAGAGCCTCTTGTGCATCCTTAGGTTCTTTTGATCTTTTTATGGTTTTTATAACATCGTCTAAATGCTTTAGGGCAATCTTAAAGCCCTCTAAGATATGGGCCCTTGCCTCTGCTTTATGTAAGTCAAATCTTGTCCTTCTTGTTATAATATCTTTTCTGTGGTCTATATATAAAGAAAGGGTCTGTTTTAGATTTAATATTCTAGGCTGATTGCCTACTAAGGCTAACATAATAATCCCAAAGGTCGTCTCAAGTTGGGTATGTTTATAAAGATAGTTAAGCACCACCTGAGAGTCTTGGCCTTTTCTAAGTTCAATGACTATGCGGATACCTTCTTTTGAAGATTCATCTCTCAGGTCTCTTATACCTTCTATCTTTTTATCCTGAATAAGGGCTGCTATCTGCTCTATAAGGGCGGTCTTATTTATCTGATAGGGGAGTTCTGTAATAACAATCGATTCCCTGCCCTGTTTCTCTACCTCAACACAGGCTTTGGCTCTTACCTTAATCTGCCCTTTACCTTTAGAATATGCCCTTTTTATACCTTTCCTTCCACAGATTATGCCTCCTGTTGGAAAATCAGGACCTTTTATATCCTTCATTATCTCCTCAATTGTAGCCTCAGGGTCATCTACCAGTTTTACAATTGCAGAAGCCACCTCACCTATATTGTGGGGCGGTATGTTGGTAGACATCCCTACAGCAATACCACTTGAGCCATTGATTAAAAGGTTGGGCAAAACAGCAGGTAGAATAGCCGGCTCTTTTAAAGAATTGTCAAAGTTGGGGATAAAATTAACCGTATCTTTATCTATATCTTTGAGCATCTCTTCGGCAATAGCCTCTAATCTTGCCTCTGTATAACGTTGAGCCGCAGCCGGATCGCCATCGATGGAACCAAAATTACCCTGTCCATCAATCAATGGATACCTTAAAGAAAACTCCTGTGCCATCCTTACCAAAGCCTCATAGACTGCCGCATCACCATGTGGATGGTATTGACCCAAGCATGTTCCTACAATACGCGCACATTTTTTATAGGGCTTATTATGCCATAGATTCAATTCTTTCATAGTATAGAGGATTCTTCGCTGGACAGGCTTTAGGCCATCTCTTATATCAGGAAGTGCCCGTCCTACGATTACGCTCATCGCATAATCGATGTATGAACCCTTCATCTCGTCTTCAATATAAACCGGTATAATCTTCTCGCCTCTGGTATACATTATCTCTCACCTAACTTATAACTTGTAACTTATAACTTATAACTTTTTATAAGTCTCCTTTAGATATTGTAAATCTAATTTATCCTCTTTACGCTTTGAAGATTCCTTATTCTTAATCAACTCCCTTAACCCAATAAAATACACCCTCTTCTTACCATATCTTGCCTTTTTTTATTCCTCCAAACCTCTAATCCTCTTAGCATTCTCCTTGCTGGGTTCAATAAGAATATCTATATCTTTGGTATATCGAGGCCTAATATAAAACCCTACTGCAAAAGCACCAACAATACAATATCTTACTTTATTTTTATTGAATAATCCTAATAACTCTTCGAAGTCCTTTTCTACTCGCATCTCTGGCTTCTTTATTAATCTTATAATATCTCTCTCTTAATAATTGAATTATCTCTAATCTCTGCTCTGGAGACATCTTAAGATAATAGTTTCTGTCTAATTCTTGAGCCTCATCAAAAGACTTTGCTTTTTTTATCCAAACTTTTCTCATCTCTCAGGTTTCAGGTTTTATAAATAACCAAATTACAAGATGCAACAACCAAATAATATAATATTCAAATCCCAATATTCAATCCTTCGATTACACTCACGATTGACCCCTGAGTAACATGGAAGGGTCAATATTCAAACTTTTTTCTGTTTGATGTTTGATTATTGGTTATTGTTTGTATCTTGTTTCTTAATCCTTGATTATTAATTAGTTGGATATTATATCTTGTATCTTGTATCTTGTATCTTGTGTCTTTGCTACACATCGATGTTCTTTGCTTCCTTGGCGTGTTTCTTGATAAATTCTCTTCTTGGTTCAACCATATCACCCATTAACACAGTAAACATCTCATCCGCCTTAACTGCATCCTCAAGGGTTACTTTTAATATAGTCCTCTTTTCCGGATCCATAGTTGATGTCCAGAGTTGGTCTGGATTCATCTCGCCCAATCCTTTATATCTCTGGATGGTTATACCCTCTTCTCCTATATCCTTAATCTTTTTTAAAATCTCTTTTAAACAAAAAAGGTGAATCTCTTTTTGTTTATCAGTTATCACCTTAAAAGGTGGTCTCTTCTTAATCTTTTCTCTCTCCTCCTCTGAGAGTTCTGTTTGGTCAAGGTCGTAGTTTTTTATATCAAGACCTAATTTACTTAATCTCTTGATTAATCCTTCAAGGTCTGGAGCCTCATAGAATTCTATTATATCAACTTTACTTTCTAATCTCTTTTCTTCTACATCCTCTTCACTGGATACCTCAATAACCGCACCTCTTTTCTTCTCATGTTGTTTGATAAATCTTGCCAACTCCTCATCATTATAGAAAAAATGGGACATTTGCTCCACTTTCACCTTGTAAATAGGTAATTTTTGGGTTTTGTTGTCTAATTTAAGGAGGTATTCAGTGAATTTCACTCCCTTTTTCTCAATGCTACTTTTAAGTTTTTCGATCTCAAAAAGCAGGTTTAATATCTCCCTAAATTGCTTATCAGTGTATTTCTTGTAAGACTTTTTATCTCTTTTATAAAGAGTTGTGCCCTCTTGTCCTAAATCAATCAGGATATTATTCATCTCCTCCTCAGTATTTATATACTCCTGACGTCTTCCTTTCTCTATTTTATAAAGCGGTGGTTGGGCAATATAGACATGGTTCTCTTCTATTAATTGTCTCATCTGTCTATAGAATAGAGTTAGAAGTAATGTTCTTATATGCGAACCATCTACGTCTGCATCGCACATAAGTATCACTTTGTTATATCTTAATTTTGATAGATCAACTTCATCTCCAACCCCCACTCCTAAAGCACTTATAATAGTTCTTATCTCAGTATTATTTAATATCTTATCTAATCTTGCCTTCTCAACATTTAAGATCTTTCCTTTTAAAGGAAGAACTGCCTGATAGCGTCTATCCCTGGCTAACTTTGCAGAACCACCAGCAGAGTCTCCTTCCACAAGGTATAACTCGCAGAGATCAGGGTTCTTCTCAGAACAATCTGCTAATTTTCCAGGTAGATTTGTTGTTTCTAAAGCCCCTTTTCTCCTGGTAAGTTCACGGGCTTTTTTTGCAGCTATCCTTGCTCTGGCTGCAGTTATAGCCTTTTCAATAATCTTCCTGGCTGTTGAGGGGTTCTCTTCAAAGTAGGTGCTTAAAAATTCATTTACACAGGATGCTACTAACCCCTCTACTTCACTATTACCTAATTTAGTTTTGGTTTGCCCCTCAAACTGCGGCTCAGGTAGTTTTACGCTAATTACAGCCACCAAACCTTCTCTTATATCATCACCGCTAAATGAGTCTAAATCAGCCTTAAAAATATTTTTGTTTTTTGCATACTGATTAGCCGCCCTAGTTAAGGCTGATTTAAAACCACTTAAATGCGTTCCCCCCTCAATTGTATTTATATTATTAGCAAAAGAAAAGATATTCTCTGTATAACCATCATTATATTGAAAGGCTACTTCAATTACCATCCTGTCTATATTTTTTTCAAATGATATAACTTTCTTATGTAAGGGTTTCTTGTTTTTATTTAAGTGTTGAACAAAAGAGACAATACCACCATTAAACTTGAAGATATTCTCCTTATTATAGCGTTCATCTTTTATTTTAATCTCTATACCTTTGTTTAAAAAAGCTAATTCTCTTAAACGGTTTGAGAGAATATCAAAACTAAATTCTACTGTCTTAAAGATCTCTTCATCTGGCTTAAAACTCACCTTGGTTCCTGATTTCTTACTCTTTCCTATTATAGTAAGTTCGGTAGTTGGTTTTCCTCTTTCATATCTCTGGTGATAGATCTTACCATCCCTTCTTACCTCAAGTTCAAGCCAACTAGAAAGGGCATTAACTACACTTACTCCAACCCCATGGAGCCCACCAGATACCTTATATACCCTATGATCAAACTTACCTCCTGCATGGAGTGTGGTCATAACTACTTCTGCAGCAGGTTTCTTTAAAGCCTTATGTTTATCTGTAGGTATACCTCGACCATTATCTATCACTGTTATACTGTTATTTTGATGGATAATAACACTTATCTTATCACAAAAACCAGCCATAGCCTCATCAATAGAATTATCAACTACCTCATAAACCATATGATGGAGTCCTTTAGTTGAGGTATCTCCAATATACATAGCCGGTCTTCGTCTTACAGCCTCAACCCCTTCAAGGACCTGTATAGTAGTAGCATCGTATTTCTTATTAGGTTCTTCTATTTCAGGTTTAGAAAGTTCTTTTTTAGAAACCCCTTTAATACCCTTTTCTATCCTCTTTTTATCTTTCTTTTTTAACTTCATTTATACATCTCCTATCCTAAACCTTATATCTTTAATCTCTATCTCTTTTATTTCGTTTCTTAATCTATTTAAAATCTTTTCCTTATATCGCGTCTCTAATTCAAACAACCAGTTTGAGTTTTTAGTATTTACTATCAAGGTATTATCTTTTAGTCTTATTGGTCTTGTGTGGTTTTTTATCTTTTTATCTACGACCTTGTTCCAGACTACAGCAACTTCTTCCTCTTTAATCAAAGACTGCTTTTTTAGGTGATTTAGAATTGAGTCAACTATACTCTTTATTGGTACCACATCTTGTCTCTTCATGTCAATTGCATAGGTAAAACGATATAGATATATTTATAAGGTGTATTCATTCTTATCACTGCTGGTTTCTGTGGGTCTATTAATTCAATCTCCACCACATCTTTCTCAAACACCCTCAAAACCTCCATTAGATAGATGGGGTTAAAACCAATAGATAAAGTATCTCCTTTGTAGTCTATATCTATTTGATCTTTTGCCTCACCTATCTCTGGTGTATTTTTTGATAATATCATCTTATCTTTTAAGACATCTATCTTTATAGCCTGGGAGTTGGGATTAGTAAGAAGAGAAACCCTCTTTATTGCCTGATAGAATTTATTTTTATCAGTTTTTACCTTATTTTTTGTTTCCTTAGGAATAACTTTCTCATACTCAGGAAAATTACCCTCTATTAAACGAGAAATAATAATTATTTCATTAAACTCAAAATAGATTTGATTTTCATCAAAGGCAATCTTTAATTCTGTTTCATTAGATAGATTTCTTAATAATTCATGGATAGTCTTTGAAGGAATTATCATCTTTTTATCTATCCCTTTAGGAAAATCTTTTCTTTCTTCAACTAAAACTAAGCGTCTTCCATCTGTGGTTACCATCCGAATACTATCTTCTTTAATCTCAACCAAGGCGCCGTTTAAGATATAGCGTGTTTCATCCTTTGATATAGCAAAAGAACTCACCTCAATCATTCTCTTAAAGATATTTTGAGGTAAGATTATAAACTCTTTGTTTTTGAAGTTAGGTAATTTAGGAAATTCATCTTTTGGTATTCCTATTAATCTAAAATAAGACTGATTAGATTTTATTTCTATGGCGTTATTTTTCCTTGTTGAAATTTCAATATTTTCCCCTGAAAGTTCGCGAAATATATCTAAAATCTTCTTAGCTGGTATTGTTATAGCCCCTTCTTCCTCTACTTTAGCAGAGAAAGAATAACTTATACCTATATCAAGGTCGGTACTTATCAATCTAACTCTATCTTTAACTGTTTCAATTAGAATATTAGAAAGCACAGGAAGTGTAGTATGAGGTGATATTACATTTTGTACTATCTGGGTGGCTTTTAATAAGTCCTCTTTAAGGGCTTTAATTCTCATTATATAATCTCCTTTTTGTTTTTACTATAATATTATTAATATTATTATAAAAGAAACAAATATAATAAAAGTAATAGTAAGAGTTGTTAGTCTGTTAAGAAATAGTTAACATAGAGGAATTAATAAACTTACCTTAATTTTTTATCCACAAGTTATTAGAAGTTATCCACAAAGACTCACAATAAAAACAGGGTGATAGAAATATGAGAAATTATCCACAATTTATCCACAATGTTCTCTAATATCAGAGAGAATCTTATTAATCTTATTCCTTTTATTCTCATCTTTTTTAAGGAGCTGGCTTATCTTTTCACAGGCATACATTACTGTAGTATGGTCTTTACCACCAAAGGCTTCACCTATCTCTGGTAATGAGAAATCAGTCAATTCTCTTGAAAGATACATTGCTACCTGTCTTGGAAAAGCAATCGCCTTAGTTCTCTTCTTTGTTTTCATATCAGAGAGTCGGATATCAAAACTTTCTGCAACTTTTTTCTGGATGAGATCAATTGTTATCCTCTTTTCTTCTTCAGCAAGGAGAGTTTCTTTTAAGATCTCACGAGTAAGATTAAGGGTAATCTCTTTGCCTACCAGTAAGGCATATGCCACTACCCTAATTAGAGCCCCCTCAAGTTCTCTTATATTTGATTTAATCTTTTCAGCAATGAAATAAGTAACATCTTCAGGAACGAAGATTACTTCCTTTTCTGCTTTCTTTCTTAAGATAGCAATTCTTGTTTCAAAATCAGGTGGCTGAAGGTCTGTAATTAAACCCCATTCAAAGCGCGAGACAAGCCGTTCCTCTAAAGTGGGAATCTCTTTGGGAGGCCTATCGCTTGATATAACAATCTGTTTATGTGCATCATGTAGAGTATTAAATGTATGAAAGAACTCCTCTTGTGTACTTTCTTTTCCGGCGATAAAATGAATATCATCGACTAATAATACATCAACATTTCTGTATTTTTCCCTGAATTCTAAGGTAGTTCTATTTTGTATGGCATTTATTAATTGATTAGTAAATCTTTCACTTGATATATAAAAAGTTGAGATTTTAGGTTTATGGGTTAATAGATAATGACCAATTGCCTGCATAAGGTGAGTTTTTCCTAAACCAACTCCTCCATATAAAAAGAGCGGGTTATAAGCCTGAGCTGGCGACTCAGCCACAGCTAATGAGGCAGCATGTGCAAATCTATTAGAGGGCCCAACTACAAAATTCTCAAAGGTATATTTTGGATTAAGATTAATCTTTTTTATTTTAGGTTTTTTAAAAAAACTAAGTTTTTTCTCAAAAGGCATTCTCTCTTGATTTGGGACAACAATAAAATTAACATTGACATCTTGCTGGATGAGGTTTTTTAACACTTCCTGAGTTTTATCCTGATAATGTTCTTGAAGCCAATCTTTAAAGAATTTATTGGGAACCTCAACATTGATGGTATTTCCTTCTACTGAATGACCTTTGGTAGGAGCAAACCAGATCTGAAAACTTTGAGGATTAAGCTGGTTTTTTATAATCTTCTTTACTTCGTTCCATATATCTTTGGTTATTTTAGTGGCCATTTATAGATAATTAATTTTTATTTATCAACAACACCCAGATATCTTCTATTTGGTATTTATAAACAATAGAGATTTCTTATTAATGAAGTAGTTTTCCACAAGTTATTCACAGAGATAAAACTTCAAACAACAGCCCAATTTTAACTACAACACTTGTAATTATAACAGATAGAAAATCCATTGCAAGTATTTTTTTTAGTTTTTAAAAATAGACCGTTAAATACTAGCACTCTTAAAAAATATCAGGACATTTTTAAATTGGTAAAAACAGGACATTTTTATGAGATTGTTGAAAAAGTCCAGCAATCTCTGATTACAACGATTACTTTATTGATGGAGAAATCTCTGCAATCTGTTTTTAATCTCTGTAATCAGAGGTCACTGGTGTATTCTTTAGTGACATTTTTATTTTGGCTTGACATTCACACCTAAAATACTTGACTTAAAAATAAAGTATGTTATAATTTTTTATAACATAAACCCCGCATCTTCTAAAGTATTCATAATATACTTTTTTATTTAATAAAGAGGTGTGGGGTGAATGTGGTATGTCTTTAAGTATTTAAAAAGAATAATAAAGGTAAATTTGGTAAAAGTGTGAATAAAAAAGAAGGTGCGGGGTGAAAAAATCCATCAAGCCTATATCAAACAAGAAAAGAAAGCGAAAACACGGCTTTAGAAAGAGGATGAGCACTAAACAAGGAAGGCGCCTCATAAAATCCCGACGAAAAAAGCGTCGAAAGAAACTCTCTGTCT
>CAZQVU010000009.1:0-15046 GCA_964596885.1 uncultured Planctomycetia bacterium | reverse complement strand
TGGGACATTGTTATTTCGAATTTGTTTAGAGTTTAGTATTTCGGATTTAGAATTTTTATTCATTATTGGTCATTGGTATCTGGTCTTTATTTAGTGCAATTAGAAATTAGTCATTTACCCTGCTCTCTACTATTTATTCTTACGGGATTCTTTGATTAGGTTGGCCGCAATAATATCTCGTTGAATCTGGTTGGTACCCTCATAAATCTGAGTAATCTTGGCATCACGCATATATTTTTCTATAGGATAATCTTTCATATATCCATAACCGCCGTATATCTGAACACAGTCTGTTGTCACTCTCATAGCTACATCTGAAGCGTACATTTTAGCCATAGCTGACTCCTTGGCTACCTTTGTATTGCCTGAATCTATCATTTTGGCTGTAGAGTAGACAAGGGCTCTTGCTGCCTCAATTTCTGTAGCCATCTCAGCCAGCATAAACTGAATCCCTTGAAAACTTGAAATAGACCTGCCAAATTGTTTTCTTTCTTTAGCATAGTTAATGGTTAAGTCTAAAGCACCCTGGGCAATACCTACTGCTTGAGCCGCAACACCAGGACGAGATATATCAAAAGTCCTCATTGTCATAACAAAACCCATCCCTTCTCTACCCAAGAGATTCTCCTTAGGGACTTTACAATCATTAAATATTAATTCTGAAGTTACCGAGGCCCTTATTCCGAGTTTTTCTTCTTTCTTTCCAGGACTAAAACCTTCTTGACCCTTTTCAACAATAAAGGCGCTCATTCCTCGCGGGCCTTTTGATTTATCTGTCATTGCAATAACTATGCATATATCAGCTACAGAACCATTGGTGATAAAATGTTTAGTGCCATTTAGAATATAATAATCGCCTTCTCTTTTAGCTGTTGTGCTTACATTGGAAACATCAGAACCTGCTTCTGGTTCTGTTAAAGCAAAAGCGGCTAATTTTTTGCCTCTGGCTAAATCGGGCAGGAATTTTTTCTTTTGGCTATCATTACCATATAAAAGTATGGGGTATGTGGCTAAAGCATTTGCAGCAAAAGAAACAGCAACTCCACCACAAGCACGAGATAATTCCTCTGTAACAAGACAGAGTTCCAAAACACCACCACCAAAACCACCATATTCGGTTGGTAGATAAACGCCAAATAAATCACTCTCAGCCAGAGTCTTCATTACTTCATAAGGAAATTCGCCCTTTTCATCAAGTTCTTTTGCTATAGGCCTTATCTTCTCCTCAGCAATCTTGCGGGATAAATCCTGAATCATTCTTTGTTCTTCAGTTAATAAATAATCCATAATTACAACTCCTTTAATGAACGCATCAGTTATGGAGCGATAGCGAACATAACTGATATGCGCGAATTAAATGACGACATAAGTTATGGAGTCCGAAGGACGAGATAACTTATATGTCGGAATTTAACCCAGCACCTATTTTTTAAATAAGTGCTTTACCTGAAACTTGAACTTCATAAAATTTAATCTACTGGTGTAACTAACCTTAATGTCTTAAAAATAGGTGCTGGGTGAATTCAGCCAACAAACTTATATTCGTTATACTCCATAAGTTTAGGCTTCATTCAAATTTCTTAACAATCAAAGTTGCATTATGTCCACCAAAACCAAGACCATTTGATAAAGCCACTCTAATCTTTTTCCTGCGGGCTTCATTAGGTACATAATCCAGGTCACAGTCTGCATCAGGATATTCATAATTTATCGTTGGTGGAATAATCCCTTCTTCTATTGCCTTACAACAGGCAATAAACTCCACTCCACCAGCAGCACCTAACATATGACCGGTCATTGACTTAGTTGAACTTACTGCTATCTTTCTGGCATACTCACCAAAAACTCTCTTTATAGCCATAGTCTCCATCTTATCATTAAGTTTAGTTGAGGTACCATGGGCATTTATATAATCTATTTCTTCAGGATTAATTCTGGCATCATCTAAAGCCTGCTGCATAGCCAGAGTCGCACCTTCTCCCTCAGGTTGTGGAGCAGTCATATGATAGGCATCGCAACTTGCCCCATAGCCAATAACCTCAGCTAAGATTTGGGCATCTCTTTTTTTTGCATGCTCTAATGACTCCAATATAATAATACCCGCACCTTCAGCCATTATAAACCCATCTCTTTCTCTATCAAATGGACGACTTGCTTTATGTGGTGCATCATTGCGGGTAGATAAGGCTTTAAGTGAGCAGAATCCGGCAAGGCCTAAAGGAGTAATACAGCCTTCTGTGCCACCTGTTATCATCACCTCTGCCTCACCCCTTTGAATAGAACGGTAAGCACTACCTATAGCATGATTACTAGAACCACAGGCTGTTACCACAGAATAATTAGGACCTTTTATGTGATAGTTTATGGCTATCTGAGCCGGTGCCATATTAACAATCAACATAGGAATCAGAAAAGGTGATACTCTTCGGGGACCTTTATCTAATAATACCTGGTGTTGTTTTTCTATTACCCAAAGGCCACCAATACCTGAACCCAAGATGCATCCTATCCGATTTAAATCCTCTTTATTTAAATCCAGATTGGCGTTATTGAGAGCCTCATCACAGGAGACTAAAGCATACTGGACAAAACTATCCATATGCTTTATTTCTTTTGAATCAATAATACTGGTAGGATTAAAATTCTTAACCTCACCGGCTATCTGAGAGGCATAACCTGAGGCATCAAACTTTGTAATCCTTCCAATTCCACCTTTACCCGAGGTAAGAGAACTCCAGAATTCTTTTACATTATTTCCAATAGGCGTAACAGCACCTAAGCCTGTAACTACAACACGGCTTTCTTGCATACAATTATCCTTTTAAGTCTTATATCTTTTGATTATTCTTCTTTCTCTTTTATCTTTTTCTCTATATAATCAATAGCCTGACCTACTGTAGTAAGTTTCTCAGCATCTTCATCTGGTATTTCGGCTCCGAACTCATCCTCTAAAGCCATAACCAACTCTACAGTATCCAGTGAATCTGCTCCTAAATCGTCAATAAATGAAGATTCTCTGGTTATTTCTTCTTTCTTTACACCTAACTGTTCGGCAATAATAGATTTAATCTTTTCTTCAATGTTATTCATCTACTCCTCCTCCTTTTTTTTAATAAGATCCAAACTTACGGAGTAAAACGAGCGCAAGTTTGATGGTTGCATTAAACCCAGTACCTTTTATTTATTCAGGTTTTTATATATTTTGATTTTCTAAGATTGTCTTAAAATATATACTGATTTCTCTCTTTTTTTCTTGTGAATATTAAAAAGGTGCTGGGTGAATTCGGACACACAATTTACATTCGTTATACTCTGTAAATTGTGTCCTCATTCACATAACCATTCCCCCATCTACTTGAATCACTTGTCCAGTGATATAACTTGATGCAGGTGAACACAAAAATAATACCAGATTAGCCACATCCTCTGCTTCACCAAATCTATTAAGCGGTATCAAACTCAGCATTCTCTCTTTAACATCGTCGGCTAATTCATCAGTCATCTTTGTCTTTATATAACCAGGGGCAACAGCATTTACTCTTATACCTCTTGGACCTAATTCTTTAGCAGTGGATTTAGTCAGTCCAATTAAACCTGCCTTTGAGGCAGCATAATTGGCTTGACCAGCATTACCCATCAGACCAATGATTGAGGAAATATTAATAATTACCCCCTCTTTTTGTTTAAGCATAGATCTAACAACTGCTTTAGTAAAATTAAAAGCCCCTTTTAGATTAACCCTCAAGACGCTATCCCAGGCGTCCTCATCCATCCGAAGTAAAAGACTATCTCTGGTTATTCCGGCATTATTGATAAGTATATCTATCTTTTTGAATTTGTCAAGTATCTTTGTAACTAAATCTTTTACTTGATTATAATTAGATACATCAACCTTAAGGGCTAAAACCTCAACGCCCAATCTTTCAATCTCATCCTTTGTAGGTTTTAGTTTTTCTTCATTTATATCGCATATTATGATGTGCGAGCCAGCCTCAGCAAGTTTTGTGGCTATTTCCTTGCCTATTCCTTGAGCCCCTCCAGTAATAATAGATATTTTATCTTTTAAAACCATAGGACATACTCCTTTTTAATTCCACTATATCTTCCTTGCTTCCAATATTATACACCCTTAATTCTGGATTTATTCTCCTGAGCAATCCTCGCAAAACCCTACCTGGTCCTATTTCAAAAAATGTATTAACACCTCTTCCTTGAATATACTCTATAGATCTCTGCCAATAGGTAGGATGGTTTACCTGATAAGCAAGATTCTTCTTTATCTTATCTGGCTCATCCTCTATATCCGCAGTAACATTAAAAACTATCTTAACTTCTGGTTTTTTAAACTCTACTTGCTGCATCTCCTGTTCTAATCTCTTACTTGCCTCATCCATATATCTTGTATGAAAGGCTCCGCTTACCTTTAAGACAATAAATCTCTTAGCTCCTTTATCTGTGGCTAATTCTTCTGCCTTTTTTATGTTTTCTCGTCTGCCAGATATAACTATCTGCCCAGGACAATTAAAATTAACCATATAAGTACCTGAAGCCTCAGTTATCTCCTTCACCTCATCTTCAGATAACTCCAGAATGCTTGCCATCTGTCCAGGATTTTTTAAAGAAGCCTCATGCATAAATCTACCTCTTTTTTCTACTAATCTCAAAGCGGTTTCAAAATCTATACTTCCTGAGGCAACTAAACTGCTATATTCACCCAGACTCAAACCAGCCAGATATTCAGGTTCTATTTCAAAACCGCTTTCCTTTAAAGCCTCCAGGGCAGCAATACTTACAGTAAGAATAGCAACTTGAGAAAATTCAGTAGTTGATAATTTATCCATTGGCCCTTCAAAACAAAGTTCTTTTATGCTATAACCCAATATATCATCAGCAGTGTCAAAGATCTCTTTAGACGATGAGAAATTTTCATATAAATCCTTTCCCATTCCTACAAACTGAGCACCCTGACCAGGAAATATATACGCTAATTTATTTCTCATAATAGAAAAATTCTAATTCCTAATTGCTCTAATTTCTAATCAATACCCAATTTCCAATACCCAATGTTTAAAGAGATTATTCTGTCATTGATGCTTAGGACTTGATTAGGTCAATTAGAAATTAGAAATTAGTCATTTATGTTATCGTTTGTCTCAGACTTAATGTTTAGTATTTTGTTTCTTCGCTTTCGGACTGTAGATTTCAAACCCATTCTGCTCTATGTTCTATGTCCTCTTAGCCCCTATGTCATAGAACTACCATTTTATAACAGCAGCTCCCCAGGTTAATCCTCCACCAAAGGCAGTCAGAACTACAATGTCACCCTTTTTAATTCTGCCTTCTAAGATTGCATCGTTTAAGGCTGTAGCAGTCGAAGCGCTTGACATATTTCCATATTTTCTTATATTCAGGTATACTTTGTCTTCAGATAATCCCAATCTTTTTGCTACTGCCTTAATAATCCTAATATTAGCCTGATGAGGAACTAGTAAATCAACATCCTTACAGGTTAATCCTATCTTATGAAGAGCAATCTGAGATGCATCGGTCATCTTTTTTATGGCTACCTTAAATAGTTCACTCCCTTTCATCTTTATATAATGAAGATGCTTATCTACTGTCTCATGAGATGCTGGCATATATGAACCACCTCCAGGTAGCATAAGCAAATTGCCTTCGCGTCCATCTCCGCCTAAGTAAGATGATATAATGCCTTCATCTTTATTTTTGGCTGGTTTAAGAACACAGGCACCAGCGCCATCACCGAATAATATACAGGTGTTTCTGTCTTGCCAGTCTGTTATACAGGTAAGCTTTTCGGCTCCAATTAATAAAGCATTTTTATAGAGACCACTTACTATCAAAGAATTAGCAATAGCCAAACCATATATAAATCCAGCACACGCTGCAGAGATATCAAATACAGCCGCATTAAAGGCACCGATTTTAGCCTGAACAAAACAGGCGCTGGAAGGAAAGGACATATCGCCAGTTATAGTAGCAACAATAATGAGTTCGACTTCCTTGGGCTTGAGTTTGGCTCTTTTTAAGGCTACCTTAGCTGCCTCTTTAGCCATATCACTTACAGTTTCGTTCTTATCAGCTATCCTTCTTTCCTTTATACCTGTGCGAGTAGTTATCCACTCATCAGAGGTATCTACCATCTTTTCTAAGTCATAATTGGTTAAAACTCTTTTAGGAAAATAATTTCCCACCCCGACGATCTTTGCTGAGTTTATTCTATTCATATAAAAAACTCTTTGTGGTTTCTAAATTTTATTGTTATAGGTTCTAATGGCGTTAATAATATGGTGATTTGCCTTATGATTTACAAATTCACCAGCTACTTTAATAGCGTTTTTTATCGCTTTAGCCTTTGAACGACCATGACTTATAATACAAATGCCATCAATGCCCAATAAAGGTGCTCCACCATATTCTGCATAATCAACCTTGGATTTGAGATTTCTTAAAGCCGCCATACTCAAAAGAGCACCTAATCTACTCATCATACTCCTGTTCAACTCTTGTTTAAATAAAGCCCCCATTGACTCAGCCATTCCTTCTAATACCTTTATGATAATATTTCCAGTAAAGCCATCGCAGATAATAACATCAGCCTTACCGCTAAATATATCCTTTCCATCAAGATTGCCTATAAAATGTAGGCTGCTTTTATTTAATAGTTCATGAGCGCTCTTAATCAAATCAGTGCCCTTAGTCTCCTCCTCACCAATACTTAATATGCCTACTTTTACCTCTTTTTTACCCAACACATATCGGCAGTAGACATCGCCCATAAGCCCATATTGTAAAAGATGCTCAGGTTTACAATCTATATTGGCTCCAACATCAATAAGTAAACTTGACCCTAATAAGGTGGGCATAACTACACTTATACCAGCTCGATGAACACCCTCAAGGGTTTTCAGGTGTAAGGTAGCACTGCAGACAATTGCACCAGTATTACCAGCCGAGACAAAAGAATCGGCCTTTTTGTCCTTAACTAAATTAATCCCTACATTTATGGAGGAATTTTTCTTTCTGCGGATGCTTACTGCAGGAGGCTCATCCATACCAATAATCTCAGATGCATGTTTGGTATAAATCTTACCTTCTAAGGGTCTGTGTTTATCAAGTTCTTTTTTAATCGTATATTCCTCGCCAACTAAAATAATCTCATAGTTGAATTCTCGAGCTGCCATAACCGCACCTGCTACAACTTCATAAGGTGCATAATCGCCTCCCATAGCATCAACTGCTATTCTCATCTTTACTCCCTCATAACTTAACTATGTGGATTTCTCTTTTTTCTTTTTCTTAACCTCGGTTATCTTCTTGCCCTTATAATAACCACAATGTGGACATATTTTATGAAGGGGCTTTAATCTATTACAGTGGTCACATTTTATCAAATTAGGCATTTTTATTTTTTTGTGGGTTCTTTTCTTGTCTCTGCGGGATTTGGAATGACGCCTCTTGGGAACTGGCATAATTATAACCTCCTCAATTAAATCCTAAATTCTAATTCCTGCCTGTGCCGTGGCACGGCAGACAGGTCTAAATCCTAAACTATTCTTATTGAACATTTGATATTGACTGCCCCGTAGTTAACCGAAGGTTGTACTATGAGGTTTAGTATTTAGGATTTAGTGCTTATTGCTTGTTTTTTAATACCTGTTATTTTTTTTGCCTTACTTACTATTTCATAAGTATCTTGAGCAATGAGCAACTCCTCATCCGTAGCAATAACAAGAGTCTTAACCTTCTTACCAAATAGGGATTTTATTGCTTTTTTTATCCTATCTCGTACCTGCTTTACATTCTCTCCAATTCCTGCAGTAAAAATAATTGCATCTACTCCTTCCATAATAGCCGCATAGGCCCCTATGTATTTTTTAATCCTATAACAGAATACATCAAAAGCAACCTTAGCCAATCTGTCATTTCTTTTTATTGCTTTCAAGATATCCCTCATATCATTGCTAATTCCAGATAACCCTTTTAGACCACTTTTTTTATTGAGCAAGTTATTCATCTGGGTCGTATTTAAACCTTCTTTGTTCATAATATAAAGCAGGATTGCAGGGTCTATATCGCCACAACGCGTTCCCATCAATAATCCTTCTAAAGGAGTAAACCCCATAGAGGTATCAACTGACTTTCCATTTTTTATAGCAGTAATACTACAACCATTACCTAAATGACAGGTAATAAGTTTTAATTTATTAAGTGGTTTATTTAATACCTCTTGAGCCTTTAAAGCAACATATCTATGGCTGGTTCCGTGAAAACCATATCTCCTTATGTTATACTTTCTATAATATCTATAGGGTAAACCATATAGATATGCGTATTCTGGTATAGTCTGGTGAAATGCCGTATCAAAGACAGCCACCTGAGGTAAATCAGGAAACATCTCTTTAGTAGCCAAAATTCCTGCCAGATTAGGTGGATTATGTAAAGGAGCTAATTTTATATTCCTTTTAATTGAATCAATTACTTTTTTATCAATTAAAGTTGACTCTTTAAACTCTTCAGCCCCATGGACAACTCTATGACCTATGGCATCAATTTCTTTCTTTGATTCAAGTATTTTATATCTTTTATCACTAGTTAAAATCGCTATTATTAACCTTATAGCACTTTTATAATCAGGAGCCTTAACTCTTTTATTTTTAAACGATTCCTTATCTTCTGTTTGATGTGAAAATAACGAGGTTTTCTGACCAACCTTCTCAACTATGCCGCAAGCAACCTGCTTATACCTCTTCTTATCTTTTAAATCAAAGAGTCTATATTTTACTGAAGAACTACCACAATTGATAACTAAGATTTTCATAATTAAAGAATATCGATCTATTGGGCTCTTACTACGGTTACGGCAATCGCATCTACAATATCTTCAACACTACAACCACGCGATAAATCACTGCAGGGTTTAGTCAATACCTGAAGCAAAGGTCCAACTGCTCTTGCTTTAGCCAGTCTCTGCACAAGTTTATATGAGATATTGCCAGCTTCAAGATTAGGAAAGATTAAAACATTGGCATGACCAGCCAACTTACTTTTTGGGGCTTTAATTCTGGCTACTTCTGGAACAATAGCGGCATCTACCTGCAACTCTCCTTCTATTAAAAGGTCAGGTCTTCTTTTCTTCACTAAGTCTGTGGCTTCTGTTACTTTATCCACCAGGTTGCCTTCTGCACTTGAATGGGTTGAATAACTTAACATGGCTATCCTGGGTTCAATTCCTAAAACCTGCCTCATAAGATCAGCGCTGGAAATAGCTATATTAGACAGTTGCTTGGACGAGGGATTAGGTATTACGCTACAGTCAGCAAAAATAAACAATCCATTATTGCCAAATTTGCAATTAGGTACCAAAATGATAAAGGAACTTGAGGCTGTACCAATACTTTCATCCACCCCCAAACAGTGAAGAGCTGCTTTTATTACATCGCCGGAAGTATTAATAGAACCGCCTACAAAACCATCCACTTCGTTATTCCTCAACATCATAGCAGCATAAAAAATAGGTCGTCTTATAACTTCTTCAGATTGTTTTCTTGTAATACCTGAATGCTTGCGCAGCTTGAAGTATTCTTCTGCATAAGATTTAAATCTACTTGAGTTTAAATAATCTATAACCTCTATCTTATCCAAATCTAATGAAAATCTCTTTGCCTCTTTTATTAGTTTGTCTTTTTCTCCTAAAAAGACAACCTCGGCAATGCCTTTATCTACAACCTTTTTGGCAGCTTCAATAACCCTGGGCTCTAAACTCTCTGGTAAAACTATCCGTTTGGGCTTCTTACTTGCTTTTTCTCTTATAGACTCAAACATATCTATTTATGTCTTTTTAGTTTTTCTTTTAATACCTGGGCTATCTTTTCAGGAACAAATTTACTGATATCTGCACCTAATGAAGCGGCTTCTTTGATAAGTTTTGAAGAAAGGTAGCAATAAGATTCATGGGGCATCATATAGATTGTCTCAACTTGAGGATTTAATTTTCTATTGGTAAGAGCCATCTGAAACTCGTATTCAAAATCAGATATCATCCTCAGGCCCCTAATTATAATACGGGCATCAATCCTATTTAAATAATCAACAATAAGACCCTTCCAATCATCAACCTCGACATTATCTATATCACCAATTGCCTCTTTTACCATCCTCATACGTTCTGCGGGGGTAAAAAGAGGATTTTTATCTTCAGAATGTGCTATGACTACAATAACCTCATCAAAGATATTTGCTGCTCTTTTTATTATATCAAGATGTCCATAGGTAACAGGATCAAATGTGCCAGGATAGATGGCTTTTTTTACCATTAGGCTTTACCTTTCTTTTTATAGAATGAAACCTGGGTAATACCTGCTGAAATAATTCTCATTAGTTCAAATCTACCAATAGTTTGAGGTAAATTAGTCATTCTCTCATGCTCTATAATAATAAAACCGTTGGACTGCAGTATATCATACTTATATATCTTATGCAAGCATTTTTTTGCTAAACCTTGATAGTATGGGGGGTCTGCAAAGATAAAAGAAAAATCTAACCCTTTCTTTTTAGCCCTCTGAATAAAAGAGAAGGCATCTCTCTTGAAGATTTCTATATTTTCATATAAATCACTTGATAGAGTTTCTATATTTTCTCTTATTACTTTGATCTCTCTATCAACTAAATATAGTCTTTCTGCTCCTCTAGATAATGCCTCAAGACCTAAAGTGCCACTTCCTGCAAATAAGTCCAGGACGATTGCCTTTTTTATCCTATCTCCTATTATATTAAAGATAGTCTCTTTAACACTATCTTTTGTAGGACTTATACCTTTGGGTGCTTTTAATTTCCTGCCTTTAAACTTACCTGATATAATTCTCATATTTAATGAATCTTATCTTTCTTTATGAATACAAAAAGAATTAGCAAGGATGAATTTTTTAGTTAAAATAATTCTCTTAGCCAAAAACCTCACCTTTACTTCTAAAACTCTACATATTCACGGGATAAACTTTCTAACGGGATAAATCTGTATCTTTTGTAAATTTAAAACTGTTTCAATCTGCTTTGGTCGCAAAAGTGGCGGGAAGTGAATTCAGTCCGATAATTTAGCCTTGCAACCTGGCTAAATTATAACTTCATTCAAAAACCCGGTTTTATAAACCGAGCACTTTAAGGGCTAATTTTATAATTATTGATATCACACATTGAAACTTGCAACTTGGTCAAGAAGTTCTTCACTGGCATAAATAGGAGCATTTGCCCTTAAGGCAAGTGCAATACTATCACTTGGCCTGGCATCGATTTCTTTTTTCTTTTTACCAGGTGAAATTATAATTATCTTCGCATAATAAGTAGAGTTTTCTAATTTAGTAACAATTATCTTTTTTACTCTATATCCTAAGGAATAGATTGTATTCTTTAATAAATCGTGAGTTAGGGGTCTAGGTGGTTTTATGCCGGCCAACTGCATCTTAATAGCATTAACCTCTGGATTACCAATTCCAATTGAAAGGAATCTATTGCCCGATTTTTCTTTTAAGATTATCGTCTGAATATCAGAATTTCTATTCGTTATAATCCTGACCAATTTCATTTCAGATGTCTTAGACATTGTTATCTCCTTCCTGATTTACTCCCCAAACCTTCTTAAAGCCTCCCTTTCCGCAAGCAATGACTTTCCGCAAGTATAGAGATAATTTACCTTAAATCATCTCTTTTGTCAAGGTGCTTTATTGTAATGATGTTGCATCAAATTAATAATGAACCTATTTAAAACTCCCAATTTATTCTGTAGTAAGTAAATAAGAAAAGACGACAATAACCCAACTCCCAAGGAACTAATAATGTCCATAGGAAAATGAAGTCCACAGAATATTCTCGCCAGACCTCCCATTAATCCCAGCACTAACAAAATTAGCCCTGATATTTTTGTTTCTTTAAAATAAGAAAGCATAAAGGCTATAGATAGCATAAATGTAGTATGGTCAGAAGGAAATGAGGCATCTGGCTTATGTTGAATCAAGGGTTCTCCTACAGGAATCATAAAAGGTCTTGGATGAAAATAGAAAAGACTTATCAGGAGGTTTAATAAAAGCCCCAAACTAACAGAATAGATGCTATACAATACAATATTTTTGTATTTATCATCATGTTTTAGCCATAAATATAATAACCAGAAGATGAAAACAAATGGAAGGTATTGGGCACCTATCTTAACAATGCCATCTAAGACAGGATTTATACCTGCAAGATGGTTAATGTATTTAAAAACAGTTATATTAAATTCTTCAATCATTAATACATCCTCATCAGTCTAACATCTTAGTTGAACTTCTTAATGATCTATCCTGCATAAAATTACTAAGGTTATTTTCTCATTATTTCCCACCTATCAAAAGATCAACCAGTAAACCCTTATTAGAGAATAGAATTTTCTAAAGGGATAAAATTATTATAATATTATTTTTTAAGTAACCTTCTTATCTGATTGAAATTTCCTAAGAGAGGTTTTTGCCAAAAATCTCCTAATCTTTTTATCAACAGAATTAAAATCTTTTAGCATCCAGGGCATCATTCTCCAGAATACCTTTAAATTGCTTATTAGTGCTATAATTATCAATGCATAAAATAGGCAAGGAGTATAAAGCAAACTGAGAAGTGTTCCTGCAATAATTATATGCATCCTTGTCCTTCTATACCACGGAATGAGTGAAGGTAGAACTACCTTGCCTAAGGCTTCTGCTCTATGGGTTGTATAACTCATCATAAAATTACCTATTATCGCAAAAATACCAACAATCCAGATATATCTAACCCGAGATAAATATAGACATACTCCTATTAGAATAAATGTATCAATGTATCTATCAAGGCAGGAATCCAGATATGCTCCATATGACGATACCTTGTCTGTCTTTCTTGCAACCACACCGTCTGCACCATCAAGCACATCAGAGATGTAATACAAGACTACTCCAAGCAAAAGACGAGAAAAAGCAAAACTTATAGCCGCAAAAACACCTAAGACAAAACTTACTATTGTTATCTGATTTGGAGTTATGGAAAGAGGTAACTTTAAGATTAAAATGGCAACCTCTTTTCTTATCCTATCTCCAATCAATTTATACTTCCTAAAAATTACATTTTCATCAAGCATATAAGACAACCTTATATTTTTTCCTTTTTTATTAATAGCAAAAATAACATCTTGACTTTAGTAAAACAGAGTGCTTTATTTGTCCTGAAAAAACTTAGAGATCTCTGAGATTATAGAGATTTTTAGTCAAGGATTTCAGTGCGCTCTTTCAAAAAATCTCTTTGTTAGTTGAAATATAAGAGATTGCTGAAAAAGTCGAGCAACTCTGCAATCTGTTTTTAATCTCTGTAATCAAACCTGCCCGCCAAAGATTCTCTTTTATGGCAGGTGCGGATTGCTGGTGCATTTTTCAGTGACCCCTATAACAGATATTGACAAGATGCTATGGTAAAGATTCTAGAATCTTTTTAAATACATAAGAGGCTTCCTTAAATATATTATAATCGGCTAAATGAGTTAATTGGGTCTTTTCAGGATTAATCTCAATAATCTTTGCCCCTTGCTCCTTGGCATAGATAGGCAAACCTGCAGCAGGATAGACTACATTCGATGTTCCTATTAACAACAGATAATCACATTCTGATAAAACCTGATATGCCTTCTCTATGACATCTCCATTGAGGGCTTCTCCAAAAAGAATCACATCGGCTCTCGTATAACTGCCACATTGACATCTGGGATAGAGTCTACGATATAAACGCATTATCTTAATCCGGGATGGTTCTATCTCTTTTATGTCTTGGATAAAATCTTCAAAATCTCTTCTTGATATCTTATAGCCCCTTCCACAACCCTTACATCTGGCTCTAAATAAGTTACCATGCAATTCAATGACTTCTTCAGGCAACCCTTCTTCTTTTAATGCCTGACTATGAAGATTATCAATATTTTGAGTTATTATATCTGATAGATTATAAGTCTTCTTTAGTTTAGCCAATGCCTTATGGGCTATATTCGGTTCAGCCTCTAATATAGGAGAAATAATATCAATAATAAAATTTATAAGGTTTGCCGGTTGAGTTAGAAAAATAGATACTAATCCTTCAGCATAGGCATACTTATCAGGGTCGTATTTCTGCCAGAGGCCATCTTCTTTCCTAAAAGTAGGAATGCCACTTGCTTTTGATATTCCAGCACCTGTTAAGGCACAACCTTTAAGATTTGGATTGGTTAAATACTCTCTTAACTTCTTTAAAACCTCTTCAAGAATCATTGTTTTTAATTATATCCAGGACCTCCTTCCAGCCTGAGATTCTTGTTATCTTTAAATGTTTTCTTACTTTTTCATTCCAGGGATAGGAAAATAAAAGCACTCTGATCCCTAAGTCGGCTAACTTAGAGGCAAAATAAGGATGATCTTCCAAAAAATAATCGAATGGATATTTCAAAACTTTAGGCAGAAGATGCTTTTCATCTAAAGTAAAATATATCTCATCATAAGGTATCCCGTATTTCTTTAACCATTTGACTGTTACACCCTTTACCTCAGGAGGGCGTGAAGTAGCTATTATAATCTTATTCTTCTTACTTAAAGTCTTAAGTGCAGCCTGGGCTCCCTTGATTGGTTTCATTGCCATCCATAAATCTTCATCCAAAAACAAACTACATAGTATCTTAAACTCATGTTCACTGAATTTAAAGCACTCCTCATATTTAAAACATTTAACCTTTGAACGCGGAAAATCACGCTTAAAAACCTCCTTCATACGCCTTCTAAATAATGTATCAGCATCTGCTATAACTCCATCAATGTCTACACCTATGTTCATAATTATAGTCCTAAGTCCTACGTCCTAGGTCCTATGTCCTAAGTTCTAAGCTTCTTTAACTTTCTAATCCTTCGAGAGTCTCAGGATTACCCTGAGTTTATCGAATGGGTAATTACTCTAATTTCTAATCAAATCCTGAGCACCAATTAATCAAATCCTAAATTCTAATATC